>JAUWNA010000191.1 GCA_030612905.1 Promethearchaeota archaeon | reverse complement strand
ATCAATCAATAGAATTTCGACCGGTATATGGCATTGTAAAAAATGTAATGCTAAATTTACAGGAGGGGCATATTACACACAAACTCCTCGAGGCGCAGAGTCCTTTAGAATAGCGAAGCGAAAGCAAAGAGAATCAGAAGTAAGTGAAGAATAATGAATAAAAATAATTTTTATACAATAAAATCTACTTTGGAGCTTAAATTTAAAACTTCTAAACTGTGCGATATTTCTTATAACTCATTCTTACCAGAATTTAATATAGTAAAATCGAAAAGATCTACAATAACGATGAAAAAGGAGGAATATTCGTTAATTTTTCACATCGATAGCAACGATATTACTGCTTTCAGGGCAAGTATTAATGAGATAATCAGTTTCGGAAAGGTTATCGATAATTCGCTAAAAATTGTTGAAAATTCGTAAATTTCATATTAGAAATTTCATTTTACTAAAATATAAAAAATATTATGTGATTATCATTGACAATTAATTTCGACCAATTAAATGAAGAAACAAAGAAGAGATTTCAAACTCTAGCTCAATTTGGCCAAACTTTGGAGATCCTTACACAACAGAAGCTACAAATTGATAGTAATATTAGAGAAACAGAACTAGCAATAGAAAGTCTAACTGAAGCGACTCCAGAAACGCCTGTTTACAAAAGTATTGGTGGCGTGATGGTAAAAAGTACTCGAGACAAACTACTTGACGAAAAAAATTCTAATAAAGAAACTCTAACCATGCAATCTAAAACGCTTACTCAAAAAATTGAAAGAACTAAGAGTACTTTTGAGAACATGCAGAAATCTCTTCAAGAAGATTTACAAAATCAATAATATATTTAATATTTTTATGCTTAATTCTAAAAAAGATGATTTTTTAAATTATTTAAAAGGTAAAAATCTCTTAATTGCCACTCATGATTCAGCTGATCTTGACGGTTTTGTTTCTGTTTTGGTTTTAAAATTCTTTTTTGAGAATTTTTTTACAAATCAAAATATATTTTTAACGTTCTCAAAATTATCTAAATATACTAAAAATTTCGTGGTAAAATTTCTCCAAAAATTTCCAGATTTTGATTTCCCTTCTAATAATGAGGAAAACTTCTCGAATATTGATGTTATAGTAATTGTCGACTCAAATAATTTAGAACAAATAAAACTGTCAAGCACATTAAATTTGGATGTCCCCTTTATTTTTGTAGACCATCATTTAGATTTAAAAAAGAATTATGTAGGAAATATTACATCATTAAATCTAATATTTGAAAATTATTCTTCGACAGCAGAGATAATATTAGAGTTAATTGATAATTATAACTTTGATCTTCCAATCCCATACAAATATCTTTTAATATCGGCAATATTAACCGATTCAGGGTTTCTTAAATATGGAAATACCGAGACTATCAAGCATTTATTAAATATTCTACAAGATGAAATAGAATTTCAAGATGTTCTACTCTTATTAGAGAACGAAACTGATATCTCTAAAAAAATTGCAAGCATTAAAGGGTTGCAAAGAGTTAAATTAATTCGAGTTGATAGTTGGCTAATCGGTATTTCACATGTTAGTAGTTTTAGCGCTTCCGTTGCTTCAACTTTAATAAAAGTTGGATTTGATGTTGGAATTGTTTATACAAAAGAAAAAGAAAAATATAGAATCAGCGCTCGAGCAAAAAAAAATGTATGTTTAAAAACTGGGTTGCATCTTGGGAAAATTTTGAATGGAATAAGTAATGGAGATAGTGGCGGCGGGCATGATGGCGCTGCGACATTAAACGGTGAGAATGATTTAGAGCGTAGTCTTAGCGAAATAATAGATAATATAAAGCGAACTTTAATTAATTATAAACCGTTATAAAGCAAAAAGATATGTAGATATCCTTTTATAATGAGCCTAATTAAATTTAGCAATTTTCATTTTCGATACAAAGGAAACCAAGAATATGCTTTAAACAATATTAATTTAAAAATTGAATCTAATAAATTTATTTTGTTAGCCGGAGAGACTGGATCTGGAAAAACTTCTTTAATTAGATGTATGAATGGATTAATCCCTCAATTTTACGCGGGTTATTATAAGGGATCTGTGGAAATCTCAGGAAAAAATACTACTGAAACATCTATATCAAATTTATCTAAAGATATTGGAATCGTATTTCAAAATCCTGAAAATCAATTAATTGCAATGAATGTAGAACACGAAATTGCTTTTGGTTTGGAAAACCTTGGAATTTCGAGGGATATTATTAAAGAAAGAATTGAAGAAGTTGTTAAAATAACTGAAATTGAAAACATAATGGATAGAGCACCTTTTGAGATCAGTGGCGGTGAGCAACAACGAGTTGCTATTGCTTCAATTTTAGTATTAGAGCCTAAAGTTATCGTTCTAGACGAGCCTACCGCAAATTTAGACCCTTTTTTTGCTCGAAAAATAATTACTTTATTGAAAAAAATCCAAATTGAAAAGAAAATTACCGTTATAATTAGCGAACATCGAATGGACTTAATTGTCCCAATTGTGGATGAAATAATTTTGATGAAAAAAGGCGGAGTTATCGCTTACGACGATAAAGATAAGATAATTAGCGATGACATTTTTGAGAATTTAAATATCAATAAACCAAAAATATATTCAATTTTTAATAAATTGAAAAAAAGAAATTTATTTAGACAAAATATACCAATATCGGTTCAAGATGCTATTAATTTATTAAAAACTATTAATTAAATTTGAAAGGCTATGAAGGAAAATAACTCGTTACCTTTAATAATGATACACGGTGTTGAATATGTTTATTCAAATGGGACGGTCGCATTAAAAAAAGTCTCTCTCAATATCAATAAAGGCGAGTTTGTAGCAATAATGGGGCAAAACGGAGCGGGAAAAACGACATTAATTCGAACTGTTAACGGCTTAATCCGCCCTACTAAGGGTGAAATTTTTATAGAGGGTGAAAATATCGACTCTAAAACTATTGCAACTTTATCTAAAAAAGTAGGAATTATTTTTCAAAATCCTACACATCAACTATTTTCTAATACAGTTGAGGATGAAATTATATTTTCGTTGAAAAATCTCAATTTGAATAGAGAAGAAATTCAGATAAAAGTTGATAAAGTATTAAAAGAATTCAATCTAGAAAAGTATCGAAAACGATCGCCATTAAACCTATCTGGCGGAGAAGCAAAAAAAATAGCTACTGCTTCAATTATATGCCGCGAGCCCGAAATTTTAGTTTTTGACGAGCCAACATTGGGTCAAGATGCAAAAGAAATTAGATTTTTTGTTAAATTAATACAAAATGAATTAAAAAAGGGGAAAACAATAATTATAGTTACTCATAGTGTAGAGTTTACTATAGAGCACGCCCCAAGGACTGTTTTAATGAGCGGAGGAAGAATTATTGCTGATGGTCCAACAAAAAATATTCTTACTAATGAATTTTTAGTAGAAAATTCATCGCTAATTATGCCACAAATTTATCAGCTAAGAATTGAACTTCAAAAAATTGGAATTGACGTCCCTAAGGAAGTTGTAAAGGAGAAAGAAATGATAAGTTTTCTTAACAATTATTTGGAAAATAAAACAACAACTATACACGAGGGTCGTCTAAATTGAGTTTAGAGTTTTTGAGCGCGTTCAAATTCTTGAAAAAAGATACTTTCCTCCACAATTTAGATCCCAGAGCTAAATTATTGTTAGCGATAACCTACACTATTAACGCCTTATTGTTCCAAGAAATTGTCCCTTTAATATTAATTTTAATAACTTTACTACCCATAATACTTATAGGACGCTTATTTAAACAATGGTTAAGAAGTATCAAAGGAATGTCCTTTCTCTATATTTTTATCATTGTTTTGAACACCCTATTTATCAAGGACAGGGGTTTATCATTTGCAATAGCTATGATTTTAAGAATCTCCATAATGATTTCAGCATTTTCATTGTTTTTCTTAACTGTTGACCCAAATGATCTGACTCTTTCTTTGATTGCTATGAAGATTTCCTATGAATATGCATTTTCCTTTTCATTAGCTTTTAGATTTGTGCCAACAATTGCAATAGAGGCTCAAAATATTATGGACGCTCAACAAAGTCGAGGTTATGAAATGCAAAAAAAAGGTATTATTAATCAGATAAAAAATTTATTTCCTCTCTTAGTCCCTCTAATAATAAGCTCTATAAAAAGAGCTTTTAACGTCGCAGAGGCTCTGGAATCAAGGGCTTTTGGAAGTAAGAAGGAGCGTACTTTTTATTATACTATTAAATATTCAGCCAAAGATTGGATATTTACGATATATTTGATATTGTTGTCGATTACTCTAATATTTTTCAAGATCCACTTTAATTCAATGCCATTATGGTTTAGATGGAGTTTACCGGTATGATCATAAATTCTTTTAAAGGTTTAACCGAAAATCTTAATTATTACGTTGGAATCAATCAAATTGAGGTTGATCCAGAAGAATCATCTCTAGAAAAGCTATTAGATTTAATTGAAGTTATACAAAAAAATCATAAAGACACTGTATTACAATTTTTCAACGAAAAGTATGTTTTAAATAAAGAACATATATTTCACGCTTGTTATTTCGTTCAAAACGCTTTTTTTAATAAAACTAATATTTCAAATAAAAAAAATATTGAATTTTTTTTATATTTGGCTACTAAAAGGCAAATTAAGTTAGGTCTCGAAGATTTTGGGATAGATAATTATAATATTAATAATTGTAGAATTAGTTTTTGTGTAATCTCCTCGAATAATAACATCAAGCAAATTAATTTGGAAGTAAATAAGTATTTAGGTTCTAAAGATATGAGTTTAAATTTAGAAGAGGTATCTATAGAAAAATACAAAATCGTTAAAAATTATTTTAAATTTTCTAATAAACAAATTTTAACTGTGTTAAAGTCATATGGAATTAAATTAAGTTACATAGA
>JAUWNA010000568.1 GCA_030612905.1 Promethearchaeota archaeon | reverse complement strand
TGAAATGATTTAGTGCTCATCTTGATTCTCTTTCAAATTTATTGATTTACATTTTTTTCGTTTAATTCCACCAATTTTTTCTACTAGAAATTGCCCGGGCTTTACATCCTTTAAACTGTTAGATTCGATTAATCCTGCTTTAACTATATCGTTATATAGTTTATCTGCATCTTTCGATCTCGTTATTACAGAAGACCATCCATCTTGCGACCCTATCGATCCTACAGAAATGTCGGCGTAATCTGACGTTAGATCTTCACAAAAGTGACAATTGTCGCGCGCATATTTTTGGACTTCTTTAAGGGGTACATCCATTTGCTCTCCAGATTTCAAATTTATTATAAATTTACCGCCTCCAATATTCATTTTGGTTAGTTCATTTATGTCCTTATCAAACTGTTCTTTAGCTAAATTAATTATTCCGTCGTAAGGAAATGATTCCATGCAAAAAAGACCTATTTTGTATTTAATATTTTTAAAAAATGGTAACCCACTTGGAAACATAGTCCCCTTTTCTATAGCTTTCATCATGCAAGGTACTCCTACGAAGGCTATCTTCTCGTATTTCTTACATTGATCTATGATGGTTAAAGAAGGCGAATTTGCATATTTAGTTCCACCCGTTTTATATAAATCTTTCAAGTTTTCTACTATTATAGGTTCTGGTCTCCATAATTCTTCAGAATGCTGCACAGCTACAATTGCATCAACGAGATTATTTTCTAAAAGATATTCCAAGATTTGTGTTACAATACCACCATCTTGACGGACTTTCTTAATATTATCTTTGGTCGTTGATGCTGAGTAAGCGTTAATATAAGCTCCAGTTTTGTCAGACCATTTTAAAGATTTATCTAACTTTTTAATACTTTTGGTAGCTTGGTCTATCGAAAAGGAACGAGGACAGACCGAAAAACACAACCCACATTTCATACAAATGTCTTCGTCAATTTCAAGAGTGTCTGCCGTCACTACGATGGCGTTTACAGGACAGATCGCAGAGCACCATCCACACTGACAACAGACTCCCGCGTTAAAAACTATAGAAACAGGTTCAAAATAGTGCTCAATAAAATCGTCTGGTAAATCCCTTACTTGGTACCTATAAAAGTATTCTTTTACTTCAACTTCTTTTTCTTCTCCCTTAATTTTTTTTACAACCGTTTTAGTCTTGACTTCCACATGTTCCTGAACATACCCTTGTTCTTTTAAATATATAACATCTCTAATAACATTTTCAGGAGGGAAATCTTTGACGATCTTTAAGATTTCCTCTAAAAATAACGGTTTATTTCCCATTAATTCTTTCAGTACTAATTTACGCTCAGTTTCGGCATCTATCATAGCATCTAGGATTTCGTAAAATTCGTTTTCAGAAAATTTACCTACTTTCAATATCTCTTCTTTTGCTTCAAAAAAAGCTCTAACTTGAAAGTTTCCCGAAGCTTGATACGTAGCCTCCATTAAGTCTTTGGGAGAAGTTCCCTTAAATAACTTGCTATTTACAACTTGAACCATATTTCCTTCATTTACCTATTTATTTAATACGCATTTTAACAAATTAAATTATTATTAAACTCCCTCCTTCGCAAGGTAAGTCATCTTATAACTAAATTTTTTTTATAAGATTCATTCTTCTACGGGAGTAGTTAATGTTTTTTGTTTTACTTT
>JAUWNA010000239.1 GCA_030612905.1 Promethearchaeota archaeon | reverse complement strand
TTGATGACTTTTTTAATATAAAAAAAAGAATTGGTAATTAATAGATTATAGTTTTTTATGACATAGCCACCAATCAAGACATTCATAGTCTTTTCCAGCATTGGCCAGTCTTTCTTTTGCTGTCTTTACATCTGTTGCTGGTGGAATGATTACATGGTCGCCAAATAATTCGTTGTTAGGCCAGTTTGCTGGCGTAGCTACTTTTTCTTTGCTAGCAAGTTGTAAAGCTTTTACACATCTTAATATCTCGTCCATGTTTCTTCCAATTTCCTGGGGATAGTAAAGAATAATTCTAATAATCCCATTAGCATCCACAATGAACACCGCTCTAACTGTACTTGCGCCCTTTCCAGGATGGACCATTCCCAACATATTTGCTACTTTTCCATGATCAGCAATTATTGGAAAAGGTATTTCCATATCAAGGTTTTCTTTAATCCATTCTATCCATTTTATATGAGCGAATACTTGATCTATTGAAAGCCCTATCAATCTTGTGTTTATTGCTTGAAATTGCTCATTTCGTTTAGCAAAGGCATAAAACTCCGTTGTACAAACAGGAGTGAAATCAGCAGGATGACTGAATAAAACAAACCACCACTTCCCGTCTTCATTTGCATCAGCGGGTAGCTTCATCATTCCATGAGTCGTCATTACTTCCATTTCTGGAAATTTATCTCCTAATAAAGGTATTCCTCTATCTGACATTTTTATAAAACACCATTTATGAATATTCATTCTTAATTATTAAATTTTATAGTAATAAATTATAAACTTCAATCCATAGTTAAAGTTCTTTAAAGCTCTGGCGGATTAATCAATTTGAATGAATAAATTATGAATTTTTAAAAAATAGAAAAGGTTTTAAGAATTTAAAAATCAAAATAAGAATAAAATATTATTAAAAAATTACTTTTTTCGCATCTTTAGCTCTTTGATAGCTTTTTCGGCTAAGAGTAAGGCATCGGTATATTGAGACCTATACTTCTGAACGTTAGCTTCTAATTCTATTGTTTTGTTCTGAAGTTCGAGAATCAGTTCGCTGCTTCCCTCACCTGAAGTTATCACCGCGTCTGGATTTTCCATGGATTCCTTAAGGTAATTATACTTTTCGGTCCATATTTTTATTTTTGTTTGGAGTTCCTCGACATTGTCATTATCTGTAATTTGACTGATAGACAATGGACCTCCTTTCCCTTCTTCAACATCTAATATTCTTCCTTTTAAAATGTCTACTTCTTCTTCTAATTCTTTAATTCTGACTTTTAAGTAGCCAATCTGATCTAAGTATTCTGCTGAAGTTTTTGGGGCGGTAATTTCTTCAAAAATAGATTTCCCCGTTTCTAATTCGTTAGCGCTTTTGCCTCCTAAAATTTCTTGCTTCCGTTTTTGTAGCTCTTCTACAGTTTGTTTTGGAAGGAAGTCTAGTGGGTTGAAACCAACCCCTCCATGAGCAGTAAGTCTTTTACGTACTTTTACGAATAGGGGTATACCTTTTATTGCCTCTCCACAAATAATTCCTTCGCCTTTATCTAACCCTTGAATATCCGTTTTATTACTTCGAGTTAAATCTTCTGCGCTCGAAATCGTAACATCAATATCTCGTATATCAGTGAGGTTATGTACCACCCAAGTGCCAGCTTGGGCGCGAATGGTTGTGTCTAATAGCTGAGGACGTTGAGTACCGATGATTAAATTTGCACCGAATTTACGACCTTCTTGTGAGAACAGTTTTACTATTTCACACGTTTCGGTTTGTTTTTTTCCAGCAAACAAGTGAGCTTCGTCAAGTAGCAAGTAAAACGGAGGAATTCTTCTACTCGTACTTGCCTGATATAATTTTTTAAGAAGCTTACCAGCAACCATTTCTTGTACGTTTAAATCCAAACCTCTCATATTGATAATTGTACATAGGTGTGGAGCAACAATATCAGTGGGATCTAACGAAAATAGATACTCTACATCGATATCTCCTCCTTTGTTAACGCTTAAATCAGAATATTCGATGATGCTATTCACAAATGCGCTTTCTTTTTTAACTCCTTCACTCTCTTCACTTTCCCCTGCAAGTACTTTCAAGCTCCCGTACTCACCATGTCTATCTAAAATTACTAGTGGAATACCCTTTTTCATAAATTCCTCGCACAGTACACCCATCGTATACGACTTTCCTGAACCAGACTTCCCCGTAATGAATATTCTTCCAAAATTTTTCACTAATAATCTAACATCAAATGGATAGCCTATCAACTTCCCAAGAGAGACGGATTCTTCGGGTAGGTTATAAATTCCTAGTAATTTAGTAATTTGAATTTCGGATGCGCGATAAACTTCTGAACCTATCTCAAACGGTCTTTTTGGTCTATCTCCACATACCTTCAGATCCGCAAGCATCCCTTTTGCTTCGCTCCATAACTTCTCAATATTTAGCAAATAGTAAACTCTTATTCCCTCTTCGTCCTTCTCTCCATAGATTACAAAATAAGAATTCCGCTCGATTGTTGGGTCAGAAAATAGTACTTGTACCGAGTGTGTAGTGGTTTTCCCTAATAAATTCCCTACTTTATCTTCTTTTACTTGCTTATTATAGTTTTCTTCGTCTGACATTTTGAATCACATTAATTTCGTTTCTTTTAATATGTAAATGTAAATTCATATATATTAATTATATCTACTTAATTTCTTCAATTTAAATTAGGTATTTAAACTTTCATAAATCCAATAATCATTTACTATGTTTTTCGATATAGTATGCTCTTTTGGACCATATGAATTGGTTTGTACGATTCTTTTGCTCTACGTAGACCGGGGACTCCTAAATCTTGTTCTCGATTAACGAACATGGCGTTCTTAAAACTACTTTTTAAAAACATATTGCTAATCGCTTGATACGCACCTTCATATTCCATATGTGCTTTCTCAACATGTATTACGATCGTATCCGAATTTAACATTTCTCCAAATGTATAAGCAACACATTTGTCATCGACGCAAATTAACGCTCCTTTAAAACCTAAGGCAGAAAAGTTATCTAAAGCGTCGTAAATGGCTTTCTCCTCTTGTTCCAAACCTTCGTCGTCTTCACATTCTCTAAGAATACACCACTCCAACTGTAGTTTCTTGGTCTTGGCAACTTCGTCCTCGGTTAAAATCTTAAAATCATAATCGTAAGTTTCTAAAAACTTGTTTAACCACCTTCTATTTTGGCGGTAGCGATTACCCGGTAAATCCCTAAGGTTCACTCCCTCGTATACATAGTCCCAATTATCTCGGTCCTCAAAAATCTCAATATTTAAAGCCAAAAACTTTTCGTGGTTCCTAAGATTATCTGTAAGCTGTTCGGGAATCCTGTGAAATTCAATTTCATTAAAATTTTCAAACAGAGTAATAATTACATCAGCAGGTTTTGGCCCAATTGGAGCAAAAAAAAAAAGGGCGTTATCACTTCCGGACATCGCGGTTTTCCTTTTCTTAAAAACATCCCGCGAAAAGAGTAGAAGGTGCTCTTCCCATTCCATAAAAAATAATCCGTAAAAATTCCTCCACATATATAGATTCGTAAAGGTGAATTCAGATGTCTGAGGAGGGTAATTCTGAAAATATTTGTCGAATAAACTTTTATCTTCAAGTTTTATTTCTTTCGCAGTGCTTAAGTCCATGAATATGAATAAATTAAAAGCTATTAAAATTATTTCCTTTTTAAATTATTTGGAATAAAATTAAAGGATAAAAAATAATTCTTAAACCATATTTTAACTAATTGGTGAAATTTAAGTCTCGAAATAGATATAATAAAACGAATTTTGTTAGATAGAATAAATATTTATATTTAGATGTCCTTATAGAGCTTGGTGAGGAATAATTGACAACAATTCCCGTAAAAAAAGAACTTTTAGAAGAACTTGTCGATTTAAAATTGAAATTTTTATATGATGAAATAGATAAGGTTTTAGTTAAGTGGAGTTATGAATCACCTACTAAATTTTTAAACGATGCTAAAAATGGAACATTAGACGAAGCTGAAACCGATGCAATTACTTTAAGGCATTTGCTCGATCAACGGGAAGAGTTATTTAATCTTAAGAAAGACTGGAATAAATCTAAATTGTAAGGAATCTTGGAAACTCTTTCAATGTCAAGTATTAAGAAATTGGAACATACAAAGCTTATCATTGAAAAAGAATTATCCATATATTTAAAAAACTTATATTTTGAACCCAAATTAGCAAGGATTCACATTATCTTACGGGATGAAACTCAACTATTTATTCAGTATAACAACCATAATGAATACGCATATTCTATTATTTTTTCTAAAATTGAGTTAGATCGAGTCA
>JAUWNA010000121.1 GCA_030612905.1 Promethearchaeota archaeon | reverse complement strand
GGATTTTTTAACAACTCATTAAATTCTACAGATTTTTTCTTTAACAAATTCTCTAAATGTTCTATAGTATCTTTTGTGTCGTATTCACATTTTATACTTTTTGCAATAATATACCTTGCAACTTCCTTATTGTCAATGATCCCTCGATACCTAGGAAATCTTTTGAGCAGTTCTTCGTTTTTCCACACCGAAATTGAGTCTGGTCGAAGAATTCTAAAAACCATAATTAACATTATGGTTAATTAAAAAAAAACATTTTTTAATATGATTTTCGCTAAATTAATTTTTAAATGTAAGAATGAGAAATGGGCGATGATAGAGTTAAAGAATTAGGTTTCAAATGCTAACCATTTGATGATGTTTGAAAGAAATTTAATATTATCACCAGCATCTAATCCAAAATCATTTTCAATAAGCCAATCTGATGAACCTATAGTTACACATCTCCCGTTAAAAAACTCAGATACACTACAAATAGGCACTAAGCCAACTAATTCTATATTGTTGTCAATTGTATATTTAAATTCTGCTTTATCGGAAGTAACGATTATGTCCTCAACATCCTCTTCCGATAGTGTAAAAAAAGTACAGTTTGGTAGGACTACTTCAGTAATTCCTTCAGTTATCGGATGGTTAAATAAGAGGTTTACTAGTACGTTTTGTTTGTTGACTAAAAAATGTGAGTGTGATTCTTGAATTACGCCGTTCCAAAATCGTCGCACTCCCGTCATTTTATACAACACCCGAATAGAACCTTGCTTCATAGGAATGTTGTTATCGCCTCCGCCTCCGCTAGTTAAAAAAAGACTCCCTCCACCCCCAATATAACGCTTAATTGCTAGTAGTTCGTCCTTAGTAAATTTATCTGCCTTTCCGTCTTTAGTATGCTGAATATTTCCCATAAATAGAATATCATAATCTTCTAGCGTGTCAAAATCTATAGGTCCTTCATTTTTGTCAATATAATCGACTTCTAATTCGTCTTCGCTTAAAGAAAAATCGGGAAATTCCTCTATCTTTTCTTTGTGAGATAAATCGACTAATATATTATATGGCATCTTAGTGCTACTCCACGATCTGATTTGGTTTAATTTTTGATAAAGTGTATTTGTTTATCCTTGTTTATCCTAAGTTGTTTAAAGTGTTAATTCTTCTAACTAAAATAATATAATTTTAATTTTTAAAGATATGGTATTATTTTTAAAGGTTTCTAAAAAAAAAGGGGCTATTTAAACTTTATCCTTGTGTAATGTTTAAATATTTAGAGGTGAAAAGATAAAAGATAATGGATAGAAAAGATAAAAACAGGTTTACTGCTTATCCCTTTATGGAAATGAAGTCTCTTTTTGCTTCTCCTTCTTTTTTGACGATGGCAATATCAATCCCATTGCCCGACGCCATATCTCTTATGATACTTGAAGAGACTGCTTTAATTATAATTTGCTTTCCTTCTTTAATCGTTAAATTATCTTTATATTTAGCCTCGAGAACGCCGTACGAAAAATTTTGACCGCTCCCCACTGCGCAAAACTTGTCGGGCAAAATTGACCCATAAGCACCAATATTCAAAAGAGTAGGACCTTCCTCTTCGGAAACACCCCCAAGAAGGAGTCCAACTTGAAAAGGATACATTTTATTCTGGAACAAAATGTTGGACAACAATTTCCCAGCGCTTTTAACTTTAATTGGTTTTTCTCTTTTTAATTGATACAACGAAGTTTCAGCCCGCAAAACATCTATGAGATATTGTGCGTCTGCTACGCCTCCAGCAATAGTCATATACAAGTGTTCTTGAATCATGTGCAATTTCTCAGCAGTTTTACTAGCAACAAAATAACCCATTGACGCTCTTTTATCAGTTCCTAGGATTACCGCGTCTTTAACAACTAAACCGACTGTAGTAGTCCCAGTTTTGAAAGTTTGAGCTTTAATTTTTTGAGAATTATTAGCAATAATATCGGAATCTCTTGAAAAAACCGACTTAGATGGTATAATTAAATCTTCTTTTCTCATAATTTCTTTAAAGGTCTCTTGTTTTAATAATTTTTTTTAATTTTTTATAAATCGTTATACTCTTAAACTGATAATAAATATGATTTGTTAAAATTTAGATCTTTTTTATTCGATTTTTCTTGAGATTCTTGAGAGGGGGTGCCCTTTTGCCTTGAGTTCAAGCTCATTGAACCACCCAAAAGGAGGTCTAAGCACATTGAATCCATTCTCAACTAATTTTTTCTCAAGATTTATTAATGCTTTCAAGCCAAATTCAGGATTACTTAATTCGCCAAATAAATGGGCGAAAGAAAGTACAATTATGTTCGACACTTTGAGTTGAGTGGAAATTTTTTCGATTTCTTTTATAGCATTAGGGATGAACTCTGAATTATCCTCATCTCGCTTTTCTACGCTTATGTATAAGGCAATTACGTTTTCAAATCCATTTTCTCTATTTTCTTCTGTCAATTCTTCGAATATTTTTGAACGGCTTCTCTTTGTAGCCTTAAATCTAAAGTAATCGCAATGGAAAGAAAGAAATCTCATAATTTTAATAATATTTTAATTTTTAATAACTTTAGGGATTGAATTTGGAAGTTAAAACATCCATTTGCCTTCCGCGATTGTTGTTTAAGATTTTAATGGCTTTATTGGTATTGTTTTTATCGTGTATTATACCTGAGATTGCTAAAGCAACTGCTCTCGGATCATCATCACCAGGATACAATAGATTTCTTCCAGCTAAACACCCTTTTACGTTGTTCCCAGCGACTAACCCCATTTCTAGGATTTTAAAAAGATCTATAGGGTTGCCGGTACTTTCACCACCTAGAATTAAAATAGGGTTGGTTGCGCTTTTAGCAACAGATTCAAACTTATCAACATATGGCACTTTTAACCAAGTGTTTACCGAACCCCCTCCTAATGCGGTTGCAATTCCAATCGTTTTAATCATTGCTTCTGCATTCTTGTTAACTGTATAATTACTGTCTTGATCGAATGTCACCGGGAGCGCTTCTATAAACGAGGGTATGTTGGATTCGTTACACCGTCTAATCATTTTTGAACATAACGCTAAAGTCCTTTGGCTATATTTCGCCATTTTCGTCTCGAAATCTAACCTAACCATCATTTTTGCGCCGTCCAATTTTAATCTCCTAATATCATCAATAGTATAAGCAGTCATAGGATCGAACATCTCGTAAGGCGAGCCCGAAAGACCTCCTCGATTTGTACTTCCTATAAGGATTTTGTTATCGAGGAAGCTCTTCCCTCCTAATTGTTTGAAAAGATAGTTCAATATAAACAAATCGTCCATTATATCAGGAGTCGTCATGATACCGTCTACTTGATGAAGGGTAAGAACGCGAAGTATTCGTCCCAAATATTCGTGACGATCACCCATTGCTATGATATTCGACCCAATCTTAGTAACACCCCTTGCTGGATGATCAGCAGCAATTATAACGAGATTTTTGTTCCAAGGATACTTTATTTTAACGCGATTTTTATATTCCTCTTCAAGAATTTCGTTTACTTTGCTGAGTCTTACTTCAATTATCTTATAAAAAATATCTTCTGGAAAAAAAAGTTTAGTCTCAAATTTATACGAACCAATGTCATAAGCCATTTGTTTCAAACCGATTCTTTTTTAATTTAAAGAATGAATGAAATAATATGAATTAATGCATCTTTTTTTTTTAAGTCAGAAACTAAATAGAAACTTATAAATACTCAATAGAATCAATTTCCCAGAGAAATTTTTTTAGATCAATTTTGTAGTTATCTCTAAACGCAACACCTTCTTTTTCTAACAAACGTTTTTGGTATTCTCGATCATCGAGAGATTTCATGGATATTTTTCCTAGTGAATTTATGACTCGATGCCATGGTAAGTTATATTTTTTTGTTGAGGAATGTAATAACCATGAAACTTGTCTTGCAGCTTGCGGGTTACCCGCAAATTTAGCGATTCTTCCATAAGTTAGGACCTTCCCGCTAGGTATATTCTTAATTATTTTGATAACATCTCGAGTGAAATCGCTTGTAATACAATTCACCTTTAATTATAAAGAAACTTTTATAACGATTATCGCCATTCTAGGCATCTTGAATTTTATCTCGTTTCGTTGAATGATAAAATTTGATGAATTGAAATTTTCTGGCTTTAAGTTGTGAGGCGATTCAAAAGTGTTATGAGCGTTCATTTGGTCGGCTTTAAGAATTCGGGCAGAGAGAGTTTTATCATTTAAATCTAATTGCAAAAGCTTAATAGAAGTTTCTATATTACTATTAGGATTAATATTACATAGTGAAATATGGATTTCATTATTGTCGTTAATTGAAGCCGAGCCGTGAATAGCAGTCAAGTTCTTTTCGTATATTTCAGATTCAATATTAATGGATAATAACATTGCATCTTGGTGAATTTTATACATATCAAACACATGATAGGTGGGAGTTAATACGATTTTTTCTTCTTGTGTTAAGATCATTGCCTGCAATACATTAATTGTTTGAGCGATATTAGCCATATACACACGGTCACAATGATTATTAAAAACATCTAAATGTAAAGATGCCACTATCGCATCTCTCATAGTATTTTGCTGATAAAGAAAACCAGAGTTAGTTCCTTTTTCAACGCGCCACCAAGTACCCCACTCGTCAATAATTAATTTAATTCGTTTGGAAGGATCGTATTTATTCATAATCTCACCTATTTTTAAAATGAGTTCGTCAATGTATAATGCTTTTTTCATCGTTAATAACCAGCTTTTCTCGCTAATTTTAGTTGCTGAGGCACTCATACCAGCTCTCGTATAATAATGTAGCGATATTCCTTGAATCACATTTGATAAAGTAGTTTTGACTTTTTTCATTAGCACGTCAACCCAATGTAACACCTGGGTTATCGGAAACTCTCCAGCTGGACCGCAAGCTATTTTATACAATTTATTACCTGAAAAATCGCGACAATATGTAGAGTACTGTAAAAATAAGTCAGAATAATATTCTGCGGTCATGTTCCCACCACAACCCCAATTTTCGTTTCCGACGCCCCAATATTTAATTTTCCATGGGTCTTCCTGGCCATTGTTTCTACGAAGGTTTACCATAGGACTATCTCCATCAAAAGTAATGTATTCTATCCATTGTGACATTTCTTGCACAGTTCCGCTTCCTACATTTCCACATATGTAGGGTTCACATCCTAATTGGTGACATAGATCGAAGAACTCGTGAGTACCAAAATGATTATTTTCGATAACACCACCCCAATGTGTATTAACCATTTTTGGTCTAGTTTTTATTTGACCAATTCCGTCCTTCCAATGATATTCATCAGCAAAACACCCTCCAGGCCAACGTAAATTTGGAATATTAATTTTTCGTAAGGCTTCCACAACATCTTTGCGTATTCCTCTCGTGTTCGGTATGGAAGAATCCTTACCAACCCAGAAACCTTCATAAATGCAACGACCTAGATGTTCAGCAAAATGACCATAGATATTTCTACTAATTCTATTTTTTCTTTGTTTAAAATCCGTATTAATAACAACCTTCGCCATATTTCTCCACCTTAGATGTATTACACTTTCATAATAATTAATTTAAGAATAATTATTAATTCTTGATTAAATATTATTCTATAAATTAGATTTACATCGTAAACAATAATATATAACTAAAAAACTTTCAGAGTGATACTGAATTTTGAAAGAAGAATCGGACCATAATTTCGATTGGGAAAACTCCAGAGTTTTTGGTACTAATAAAGAACCTGCTCATGCAACTTTAATTCCATTTGGAAGTAAAAAATTAATTTCAAGGAATATTAAGGATTCAACTTATTCCAAATCTCTTGAAGGAATTTGGAAATTTAACTGGGTTAAAAGGCCATCAGACCGACCCAAAGATTTTTACAAAGTAGATTTCGATTCAAGTAATTGGAAAGAAATCGATATTCCAAGTAATTGGCAGATGCGAGGGTATGGAATACCGATATACACTAATGTTAAATACCCATATAGTGTTAACACTAAAGATATTCCAAGTATTGATCATAATTACAATCCCGTAGGTTCTTATCTAAGAATCTTTAACACTCCGTCCAATTGGAAAGGACGAGAGATTTTTATTCATTTTGGAGGTGTTAAATCTGCTTTCTACCTATGGATTAATGGAAATAAAGTTGGATACAGCCAAGGAAGTATGACACCAGCAGAGTTTAATATTACGAAGTTTTTGAAAGAAGAAAATAATATCCTTGCAGTTGAAGTTTATAGATGGTCTGATGGCTCATACTTAGAAGATCAAGATATGTGGAGATTTAGTGGTATATATAGAGAGGTTTTTCTTTTCTCAACACCAAAAGTTCATATCAGAGACTTCTTTACTCGATGTGAACTAGATGAAAAATATAAAGATGCTTTATTAAAAGTTAGA
>JAUWNA010000551.1 GCA_030612905.1 Promethearchaeota archaeon | reverse complement strand
CCCCCGTTAATAGACATAAACATGCCACATATACCTCCAACAATAAATAGTAAACCACAGGTTTGAAGAAGAGCTCCAGCGGCTTTTAATGGAGATAAATTAGAACTGATTAGATATCTCAAGTTGCTCCCAAAATAAGGGAAGACGAATAGAGCGAAAACAAACATTCCTATTATAATCAATATTACTTTAGAACTTCTCCTTCCCCGTCCCCTACCCCTAAATGGACTGTCAATTACGCCACTCATGCGATAACCACCTCTCCTAAACCGCCTTAATAAAAGCGTTTGAAAACGCTTCTATTTCTTGAATAGCGAAGTTAAGATACTCATTTTGGGGAATTTTATTCGCCTGATGACGCAGAATTAACTCGTAAATCGTCGCAATTGAAAGCAATACGCCCGAAAGTAGCATTATAATCGAAACTAAATTAACGTATCCCACCATTAAAGAACCAACGCCTATATGAGAGTAGAACACGCCAACTAATAGTAAAATCCAAATACCCACAAACGATCTCTTTTCGTCCGTGTTTTTAATAAACTTAGCGTATTGTTTTTGTAAAACGCTATTGTTTTCGAAAAAACAACTTCTACATAATATTTGCTTGGCGGTTATAATTGAATTATTTCTAAAAGTAAGGTTTCTACACCTTGCCATATCTAATTTACCGATGAAGCAGTCTTCAATTACGACGTTCTGCGAATTTAATATAAGGAGCTTAGAGATATTAAGATTTTTCAAAACGAGATAGATTCCTTTTGTTTTTATCGAAAACTCCACGCATACATCGCCTAAATCGTCGATTATAACGGGTGAATCTTTAGTTCCCTCGCCTTTAAATCCTAATGTTTTTTTTAAATTCATGAGTGTTTCCCTTACCAATCTATATTTTATCCTCCTTTTATTCAACTTTTCTAACACTTTTAACCATCTTAAAATTTATTTAATTGCTTTTAGTAACTTTATAATTTCGTTATATTTAAAAGGAAAAATAATTAACAAAAGTAATTTAAAAAAGCAATTTCTACAAATTTTCTTTTAAATAGATTTAGCTATAGCTTGATTTTAAAAAGCATCAATAGGAGAAAAAAAAAAGGAATAAAAAAGTAAGGTAATTTAAATGAGCGAGTCAATAACCGAGTTACATCGTAAATTAATGGAATATTCAGACCGTAGAAGATATATCGTTGAGGTAAACGAAATATACAACAAAGTTTTGAGATTAAAACCAAAAAACGCGGAAGAATGGGCAAAAATGGGTTTTATTAATAAGCAGATTAAGCGATATACGCAAGCAGCTTCGTGTTTCAAAGAAGCTTTAAAGTTAGAGCCGAACAACATTCAGTTTTTACGGGACATCTCCTCTGTTCTCTTTGAAGATAAGAATTTTAGGGAGAGTATTCCATATTTGGAGAGGGTCGCAGAGATCGCACCAGATTGCGCTTCCAACTGGAATTCGTTGGCGTTTTGTCGTTTAAGGATCGGGCATTACGCAAAGGCAGAATCACTTTTTAAAAAGGCGTTGGGGTTAGATGATCAAAACGCAACTATTAATTTTGATTTAGGTATGCTTTACAAGAATCAAGGACAATATAAGAAGGCGTTAGAATATCTAATAAGAGCTTCCAAATTGGGACCCGATGACGATTTCGTGTGGTTTATGCTAGGACACGCGTATCAAAAGCTCGAAATGAGCGACGAAGCAATTGAAACATACGACATTGCTGTAGAGGTTAACCCTCGCAACGACTCCGCGTGGAACAACTTAGGTCTTGAATACGTAAGACGACAGGAATATAAAGAAGCGGTCAAGTGTTATAAACGGGCGATTCAAGTCGACGATAATAGCGGAATTGTGTGGCATAATTTAAAGTTTGCTTATTACGGCACTGAGGAGTACGAAAAAGCTGGTT
>JAUWNA010000465.1 GCA_030612905.1 Promethearchaeota archaeon | reverse complement strand
TAAGAATTTGAACCTTATTTTTTTTCAATTGTCTTGATGTAAAAAGTAATGTTTGGGTTTCAGCAATAAAAATAGGGAGATTCCCTCTTTCCTTTTCTATTATATTTCTAAATTCTACAGCTCCAAAAGTTCTACCTGGATTCAATAATATTATCTGATCGTTTGTTAAAAGATGTGCTATTTTTTTTGCAATAGTTTTATGTGCTGAAGCAGGAGTTACTATTAAAATAATATCTACATTCTTAACTGCCAAATTTAGATTTTGTGTAATCAGATCAATTGGGAAAAAGCCTTTTAACTTCCCGATTACTTTTATTCCTCCTTTCTTTTTGATGTCATAAATTCTGGTATATGAGCGATTATATAGATTTACAGGATATCCTTTTGATGATAAATATGCCGCAAACGCTCGGCCACCATTTCCTGCTCCAATAACACAGAATCTCATTTATCCATCACCTTTGTGATGGATTTTTCTTTTTGTTGTAATGAATCAGAAAAATTTTTAAATGGGCTATTAAAAATAATGTCTTTTATTCTATCAATTTCATCATAGATTTTTTGCTGAGATTCATTCCATGAATAGCAAGCACCATTAATTATTTTCGTTTTAATTTTACCCAACGCAAATTTATTATTTTTCAAATGTGGAGCATCAAATATACCATATTTTACGAGTCGACTTAATACATCATAATTGGTATATGGACTTTTCGATTCATCTTCATTTTTTGTTAAATGTGGTATTAAGTCAACTATCCATTTGGCTTGTCTTATTAATTCTTCTTTCCTTTCCTCAATTTTTTTATCTATAATGTTAATTTTACTAGAATAAACATAATCTATAACTTGATCCACTATTTTACAACTTTCTATTACGTCTTCTGGACGAGCTGCATGACTAGCTTCAGAAGAACTAACTACATGAACAATGTCTGGTCTAATAGCTAATTGAACAAATGTCGCCGCTGCAAGTTGTCCTTTTGCTTTATCCAAATCTAATGGAAAACTTGCTATTCCCGTCCGAACTTGCCTAATTATCGTAAAGTTCTCATTGGCTAGCGTTTGAAGTAACTCATCTTTAGCAAGAATTTTTGCTAAGTCCATATCAAGTGAACTTGATGGAGGTGTATTAAACATATACTGTGCTATATAATTTTTGACGCCTAATTTTTTCGCTATTATTCCACATAAATACATATCAGCAACAGCTATAGCATCAGGAGCATCTCGAAGGCTCCAATGATGTGGATCGTTTACTTCAACGGGAATATTGTGCTCTCCGTGCCACTTTATTGCCTTTAGATGCTGGTTAATCGATTCTTTTAAAGTTAAAGGGCCCCTTCTATCCATTTGATTAAACCAAAAAATCGGAATTGCCGCCCAAGCATTTTGAATTGTATCTCGATACAATTTTCCTAATTTAATGAAATCGCGTGTTCCAGCATATATCCTTAACATCGGATAGTTTCCAGTTAATCTTGCTTGATGGAGTTTTTCAAAATCTTGCTGAGTGCGCAAAGGAACCCCGCCCGCTCCAGATAATTCTTTATCTTGATTTTCAGGATGGAAGTAATTTGCTTGCGTATTTTGATCGGGCGCAATTGAAATAACATCTAAGACTTTAGCTTTAGCAATTTTTTTTATTCCTTCTATTGTTTCATTGAAATTAGGTAATCCAAAGTGCGCTCTAATTACAGGATAAGGTTTCTTCCATTGTATTCGAGAAATAATGTCCATAGGGATTTCTGTTTTACTTTCTGATGTTACTTTCTCATTTCTCAAGATAGAAATTAATTCAAATTTTGATTCCCCTCCAACAAAATATTCATCGAACCCTTCATATTTTCTTGCAATCTCAACTACTTCAGGTGTTCCAGCAAAAAATAATTTTTTTGGTTTTTTCTCTAATTTTATAAAATTTTTGAAAAATTCATTTAGTAAAGGTCTAACAGTGTCTGCCGTTAAACGATAACTTAGCCCTACAATGTTAGGGTCATACTTTTTAATTTGATCGATAACAATTGAAATAGGGGTAGCAGGTCCTAAAAATAGATTATTATAACCTAACTGTTTTGAAATTTTAATGAAATTATATGTACCTGCTACATGCACGCATTGTCCTATACATGCCAAAATTATTTTTTTTTTTTTCTCTAAATAAGTGTTAGTCATCTTTATTGAATAAAACAATCCTCAAACAATTTTTGAAATAAGCATTAAAGAAACTTACTGAATTGCAGAGTAGTGATTATTAAAATTCGATAGAATAATAACAGTAAATAACCAGTTGCTCTCGTTATATCCCTAATTTATTGGATATAAAAATATATTCTAATATTTAGATAATTAATACCGTTTTAAGTTTCAATGCAATATTCTTCCTATGTTACTATATCAACATTATTATTTAAAATTTTGCGATATTTAAGTAAATTAAGAGGCAAATTTTAATTCTACAATTATGTAGATGTTTTTTAGAACTTTTTTTAATAAATTAAAAATTATCCTTACTATAATAAAAAAAAAATCA
>JAUWNA010000468.1 GCA_030612905.1 Promethearchaeota archaeon | reverse complement strand
CTTACCACTGGATATTTCCAGCGATGGCTTTATAGTAGACCCAAATAAATGTATACTTTGTGGAAGATGTATTCGTATATGTGAAGAGGTTGCGGGAATACACAATTTTGGGTTCGCGAATCGTGGGCAAAAAACTATACTTTGTGCGGGATTAAATCAAGATTTAGGTAAGACTGACTGTGTTACTTGTTTAGCTTGTGTATATGCATGTCCCACTGGTGCGTTATATGAATCAATGTTCCATTATGTAGGAGAAGAATGGAAACCAACCAAAATTTATGGGAATTATAAAAAATAATTAATTCAATTTCTTGAGTTTATAAGATATGTATTTTTTAAAAATTTTTCTTTTATAACATTTGAGCCTATTTCCGACAAAATTCCACGTGTTTAAAGTAATTATATCTCCTTTAACTCGTCCTTTTTCCAGCCTTTTTCTCTCTTTTTTTCCATTTAATTAATTACAAAATGAATTTAAGAATGTGGTGACTAAATTATCACGCTAATTCTGATAAAAGATCAATAATCTACCCATTCAATACATAAAGCTTAAATATCTATAGTCACTAATATTATACATGACCTTTTTAATCAAAAAAGAAATAAGCGGAAATATATACCTTTATCTCGCAAAAAATGCCCGAATTAATGGTAAATCAAAAAGGATTTGGGAAAAATATATAGGTCCGGAAAAAAAGGTAAATGATTTAACTAAAATAATACTAGAGCCAAAACCTAAAGTTATAACGCTCGACTTTGGACTCCCACTCGCTCTCATGCAACTGGTAAAGAAACTCGATCTTATCAAAATAATCAACGATTATTCGAATAAACGAATTCAAGGGTTAACATTAGGACATTATATCGTGTTAGCAGCTATAAACCGTTGCGTGAAACCAACTTCTAAGGCAAAAATTCGCGGGTGGTTTGAGCATACCGCACTTTTAGAGGTATTTCCCCCAATTGAGACGTATTTAGATTCAATGGCATATACGAACCATTTCAGGTATTTAACTCCTGAAATTATTGATAAGATAGAAACCCGCATTCACGAAAAACTCATGACGAAATTTGGTGTGGAAATGAAGACTTTATTCTACGACCCCACCAATTTTTTCACTTATATCAATCCTAAACCCGGCATGGAACTTCCTAACCACGGACGTTCCAAGGAGGGGCGATTTACACTTAACCTTGTTGGGTTAACCCTTTTCTGTACTCGTGATGGCGGACTTCCTATAATGCACGAGGTATATCCAGGAAACGTTCAGGATGCTAAGCTTTTTCGGGACGAATTAAAGCGCCTTTTTAAACGACTAAAGGTTATTGGTGTAAAGACCGAAGAATTATGTTTGGTCTTTGATAAGGGAAATATCTCTCCAAAAGCATTTGATCAAATTAATGATTCGGACATTCGTTTTATTTGTTCAATCCGTCCCAGCACGCAAAAAGACCTTCTTAAGTTGCCTGCAAGTAAATTTACCCTTGAAATGCTCCCTAACGGAAAGAAAGTCGGAGTGCTTGAATTTGAATACAAAAAATACGGGGAAAATCACAGACTTTTTGCGGTATACAATCCGAATCAGAGAGAGTGGCATGAAAAAAATCTTAAAAAAAAGCTTGAAAAACGACTCTTAGAAGTGAATGAGTGGTTTAAGGACAGGCTAAACGTGAATAAATGGAGAAAACCGGAAAATGTTGAGAAAAAAATACGGGACATCGTTAAAACTAAAGCATATTTTAATTGGATCAAATATTCCGTCTCAGGAACGCACGCGAAAGTTAACTATTCAATTAAAATTGATAAAAATGCCTTAAACGCTCACTTGGACACCCTTGGTAAGACATTCATTCTCTCTAACCACCCGACCATGTTGCCTCTTGAAATCACGTGGTTATACAGGCAACAATACACCGTGGAACGCGCATTTGCCTATATTAAATCGCCTACAATGCTCTCAATTAGACCCGTGAACTGTCATTCGGACGATAGCATTCGAGGTCATTCTTTCACGTGTGTTCTCGGTCTTTTGCTCCTAACACTATTAACCCGAGAGATCCAACGTGAATATAAAGAAATGAGTCTTCATGAAATTATAGAGACTCTCTCAGAAATCGAGTTAGCAATAATAAAATACGAAGGCTCTAAAAAAACAATTAAAACCATTGTTGAGATTTCAAAAGCAGCAACAGAGTTATTTAAATTTTTAGAACTCGAAGCAAGTGTTTAAATTAAAATTTGTGTAGTAACTAATTTTTTTACAATTCCTTTTAACCATGTCATTTTTTATAGTTACAGAGTGAAAAATTTTTAAAAAATGCATATCTTATAAACTCAAGAAATTGTCTTATCTTAAATAATAATATTACTAAGAAAATTCTAGTATAAATATTTTAATAAAAAAATATCATAAAAAACAATTAATAAAAAATGTTTACCAAGGAAAGCCTAAATTTAGTTTTTAATCGTGTTTTTTTGTTTATTGGGTAAAAAGTCTATACTTTTTTGCG
>JAUWNA010000350.1 GCA_030612905.1 Promethearchaeota archaeon | reverse complement strand
GAAGTAATTATTCCAATTACTCTTTTACTTTCGTCAACAACCGGTAATGCTGAAATGTTGTTATTTTTCATTCGTCTGGCAGCAAGTCCAATTGGTTCGTTGTCTGTAGTAGTAATTACCTTTTTTGTTATAATGTCGTTTAATTCTCTTTTATTTTGAGCAATTGCTTTGGTCACGTCAAAACTAGTCACGATTCCTTTTAGATAGTTTTCTCGATCTGTAATAACGATATGATTCATGTTCTCTTCTATAATTTTCTCAGCGATCTTTTTTAAATCACAATCATCAAAACATTTGATCGCCTGCCTTTTTAAATCCTTCACAAATCTTAACTCGGACGTTTGTTTCATCGGTTTATAAATTGTGTTTGTAGGGAGCGTCTCTGCAGGATGGTTTAAGAAAAATGTGCCTTCTTGAATCCATTTTTTAAGTGTTTCAGCAATCTTACGCGCGTAAAATATGGAAGATAACGAGGAACATTTGACTTTCTTTTCATTAATTTCAACATACCCACTTTCTAATTCTTTATAACTAACCTGTTTTAATATCGGTCTGTCCCTTCTAGGTACACCATAGTCAACTATGTCTGTTAAAATATCCTCGTTTTTGATTGCGGTCTTCTTAGCCAAACCTTCGTTTAAAATTGGAATCGGAATACCAACACCAACAAACATAGTTGTGCCGTACTTTTCATAAGCTGCACCGCGCAAATATTCAGAACTCATCTGCTTTAAATCTCCTTTAAGAAATAACGTTCCAAATTTGTTTGAGGGGTTATGTTGAGTCCCTTCGCCAATTACATACCCTATACCACCCCCAAGAAAGATTCTTGTTCCTATCCCAATTGTTTCGTAATCAGGGTCGTTATTTAGAGGGCTTAAACATCCTGCTCCTGCGTAATGAGCGTTTCCTAATTTTGGTAATAGCTTACCCATATAAGTATATAAGGTTTTATCAGAGCCATTCACAGCACAAATATATCGCTGGTAAGCGTTCCTTGGATTGCATAATATGGCTTGATTGATGCTATCGAGGGTGACTTCCGTATCCACTTCAGCTAAAGGATAACAATCAGTAGTGTTTGAATTTCCCCTAAGCCTTATCGATTTTCCAGAAACGAGATCTTCGATGACATGACCTCCACCGTATTCGAACGGTCGAACATCCGCCATTCTGGTGCAGCCAATGTAGCAATCGACGGCCGCGTTCCCATGATAAGCGTGAACATCGTTTAACCAGAGGTGCTCGAATTTTATTGGAGGATCAGAATGCCCAAAATTTAAAAAAGCACCGCTGGAACACATCGGTCCAAAAGTTCCTGTGGTAACTACATCAATCTCTTCAGCAGCTACTATAACACCTCTTTCTTCAACTATTTTTATCATTTCTTCCGCTGTAACTACTACTACACTACCATTATTAATTTTTTCGTTTATTTCTGCGTAAGTTTTGCTCAAATAATCACCAATTCTTTAATCTCCTAACCAATGTGAAAAGAAAGTTTATATTAAAATGATTAATTATATGCTATTTAAAAATATTTGCATATAAAATATGCGACTACAACATTTTTAATGAATTTATAGCATTTTTAATGATTTTCACTAATTTTTTCATAACTATCTAAAAATAAACAAGTCTAATTTTTAGAAAAAATTATAGAAAATAGAATGGAAAAAAAAAATAATCACGCTCCATCATCTAAGCAGAAGTTAATAGCAAATATCCTATTGATATCAACTACTGTTCTATGGGGTACAACATTTATAATTACAAAAAATCTCACTCAAGAAGTACCTATTTTCTTATATCTTGGCATTCGGTTTTCTTTAGCAATCATTGGTTTTCTTCCATATTTTATTCACATAAAAAAAATTAACAAGAAAATTATCTTATATGGTGCTTTAACCGGCTTAATTTATTGTTTTGCGATTATTTTTCAAACGTTTGGTCTTCAAACTACTAGTGCGGGTAAGGCAGGTTTTATTACGGGACTAAGTACTATCATGGTGCCTTTTTTAACTTGGTTATGGTTTAAAAAATCGCTAAAAAAGAGGATTTGGCTAGCCGTAATTATTTCTGTGATTGGTATGGCCTTATTATTATTAGAGGGAGAATCAGGTATCGTAGTGGGAGATTTTTTAGTTCTTATTTGCGCTGTTTTTTGTGCATTCCATATCGTATTAACCGATAAATTCGTTCGACTTGTAGATGTTTACCTCTATTCGATCGTTCAACTAACTACAATTAGTTTATTTTGTTTTGGAAGTTCATTTCTATTTAATGAGAGCTATGATATAATAAATGCAGGTTTACCTTTTTGGTTGATTATGATTTATATGGGAGTTCTCGTTACAGCTGGAACTTTTATCTTTCAAAATTGGGGACAACAACATCAAGGCCCATCTCAAACGGCCATAATTTTTACTCTGGAACCCGTTTTTGCTGTAATTTTTGCTTCTTTCATTATAGGTAAGGAAACGATGAGTTTAGTGGGTTGGTTAGGATGCACTTTAATTTTTATTGCTATTTTGATTACTGTTCTAAAAAATAACGTAAATGTTAATAAAAGAGATTAGTGAAATTATAGTTTGGAAGATCTTGAAATTAAATTACAGAACCTAAAAGTAGAACCTAAATGCGTAAATGTTAGAACTCTAAGCGACATTTCGATTACTTTTTCAGTAGATCAAGATATTCCTAATGGTTCTTATATAATTTTTAGATTTCGTGGAGGAAGAAACAATAAAAACGATTGGTATTACTTACAACCCTACGACCCGCAAATGAAAGGGTACATTACATTGAACCTAAATTCGAAAGCAAATATAGTCCCAGTACTTATTTCAGGAAAAGAACTTTTAATTAAATTTATCGTCTGCGAAGAAAGTGGAATTAAAGCAGGGACTGTTTTTCACTTTAATATTTTTAAAACGCTAGTTCAATCGTTAGTAGAACAAAATAAAAAAGTAGAGGTCTTAATCAAATTACGAAATCAAAAGTTAATCACTCCAGATATTTGCCCCACTATTAATGTTATTAACACGAAATTTGATCACGTTACAATAATTTGCCCCTCAATCGTTAGTGCCAACAAGGAGTTCAAAATATTAATAAGGTTTGAGGACAAATTTAATAATTTGATAAAAAACATCTCCGATAACGTACAATTGTATAAATCTACTATTTCTAAAGATAGAGATTACATCGCAAGTTTAGATTTTAAGAGAGAAAACGAGGGAATTTTTAAGAAAAGCGATTTTAAAATTTCTAAACCTGGCACTTACTCAATCGAAGCCTTTTACAACGGTTCTTACTTTAAATCTAACCCCATCATATGTCTTGATGAACCTAACGAAAAGAATTTATT
>JAUWNA010000187.1 GCA_030612905.1 Promethearchaeota archaeon | reverse complement strand
ACCCGGCATTTCCCGAAAGGAAGGTGATTCTTTCAGATCTTTATGACGAAAAAAAACATCAGTACGATAAGAAGAAATATATCGAATTGCTAAAAAGAGCTTTTGAGAATATTTTTCCTTTTAAATTCCCTGAACTTGAAGAATTATTAAAATCTGATTTTAATAGAAGATCTGTTCAAAAAGATTTATTGTGTTTTTAAAAAAAAATATTTAGAAAGGTTGTCTTATAACAGTTTTCATTGCGTTAGGATTTGCTTTTATAATAATAATTATTAGATTATAATACACGCTTTCTAGTACCCTTTTAAGCTTGACTTTTTAGTAAATTAGCACTCAGTATTACTTTATTTTTGTTTAATGTTAAAATTAAATTATGTCATCAAAAGTAATTTCTTATTATGATTGGTCTATTCAATTCAATTCCCATCATACATCACCAGGTTACGCGAAAATTGTTACATCTGGTTGCGACACTTCAGCGAAAAATTTAAATTCAATTGGAATTGCTGACGATGACTTTAAAAATTATTTGAGAAAATGGAAGAATAGAAACCTTTCTTAATGTAATTTAACTTCTTATCTCATGATTTTTTAATTCTCATCCTTATTTTTTGTTTTTTTATATATTTACGTTCTTTTAGTACGAAATTCATTGAAAATCTAAAGAGGTTTAAATACATTTTTTTATACAATTTACAAATAAGTAAAAATATAAAATCCTTTTATCATGTCAAAATCAACGTCTTATTTTGATTGGGAACTAAGTTTCCGTAAAAACCAACCCTCAAAGGAAAGAGTTAAGGATAATCGAGAAAAAATAAATTCGATAGGAATTCCGACAAACAACTTTAAAAAGTTTTTACAAGAATGGAAAGAGAAGAATCTTAACTAAGTTTTTCGATTAACCTTTACTTGGCGTATTTAAAACCCAAAATCACTAAAATATATGCAAAGCTGCTCCTATTCCTATTAGAATTTCAATACCAAGTAAAATAAAGAAAAAGATCAAGGTGTAAAACCTCCATTTTATCGAAACTCTCTCTCTTTCTTCTAAACGGTATATAAATATTAATATAATCGCTCCAAGCCCTAAAATTGATAGTATTAGAAGGAAAGTTGTAAAAATTAGCGATATTGTTAAAGTGACTGGTACTATAATAAGCACAATAAAAATTGTTATACTTATCCATATTGTAATGAATTTCTTCATTTTTTCCCTAAAAATTTCGTCGAGGTCTTCAGATTTCACTCCTGGAATAATTCCATAAGATAAACCAAAAATTGCTAAAGCTAATAAAATTGAATGGTATAGATTTAAACGCTGCCACATTAAATCTGAAAAAAGAATTCCCGTAAATAATCCTAATAATAAGCACAAAATAATACGGATTACTTTAAAATTAACCCTCAAGAATTTAATTACACCCTGAACCAAAGATTTAATGGTGTTCTTAACAATTTGATATAAAGCGCTCAAATTATCAACTATTTTATCGAAGAATTCTTTTAACTCCTCTAACATGAAAATAAATGGGTATAATAAAATACCTACAATTAAAAGTGACCCAGCCCAACCAGATGAATAAAAGTCGAAAAAAATAAAACTTATTAAAGCTACCATTAACGCCCAATAAGCAAAAGAGAGGAGTTTCCGTTTTCTAAAGGGTTTGACTAAGAAGCCTACAAATACCATAAAAACTAATAGGGAAGTTGAAATATTTAATAAAAATTTTGTTGGATCCATTATAGCTAGTGCAAAATACACATCAAATGAGGAGAATACACCAAAACCAATCAGACTGAAACGACTAACCTGTTTTCTAGTTTTTTGATTAATAGAATTTAGATTGTTATCATTATCAAGTTGCATTAAAAATAGTAAAATTCCAAATACGATTAAAATCATCGTAGTAACATTTAATATATCTAATGTTAAATGGTACAGTGGCCAAGAGCAGAAATTGATATACGAAACAATTATAAGAAAGTTTCGAAATTTTAATTTGTTTTCTTTAGTTAAATCCCTAAAATCGAATAGGTTTAAAGCATAACCGTAAACTAGCTCTAATAAAAGCATAACAATTATAATTGGAATGATAGAAATTGAGTATTGAGGAATCCAACCTAAAAAATAGCTAATTGAAAATCCAAAAATAAATACCCAGGAAACTGTCATTAAAATGACTGAATGTTTACCAAGGAATTTAAGGGTAAACCTATCGAAAATCATTAAGACATGAATTGATACGCTTGATAAAAATAATATTAATGGGAGCTCAATGTTGGTTAAATCTAGAGTATTAAAAATATAAATTGATAATATTATATAAATTAACATTCCTATGAAATTTTTTCGATGTGTTTTCCATTTTACTAACGATTCTTCATTATCTGGCTTAAATTTACGCCTAATGTTGTAATAAGAATAATTTGTATAGAATTGCATTAGAGCAAAAACCAAGGTGGCAAGACTTTGTAAAGCCAAATTTGAGTGAAATAAAGAGAAAATTAGCAAAAATACAGACCATGAAATGGTGAAATAGCTAATTATATGAACAATTAACATGTATTTACTTTTAATTCTTTTTACTATATTAATCTCTACTATGCTTGTTAAAAATAGGACGATTTGTGATGCTAAAATACTTTCAATTACCCCAAACAAGAGATTAAACAATCCGTAAAACAAAATAGATGTTTCTAAGTACGATAATACCATTAGAATAGAATAATATTTTTGAATGGTTTTAGCATTCACTTTTTCTTTAAAAATTCTTTTAATTGAGAAAACAGAATAAAAAGTTAAGAGCGTATTAATTAAAACTAAAAGCATAGAATTAAATATATTGAAATGCGTAAAAAGCAAAACTGATAAGCTGTAGAAAGCTGTAAAGCAAACTTGAAACGTTAAAAAGAATCCCCATAAAATTAAATTTCTAAACTTAAACTTCATTAGAAGGTTTATAACAAACATAATGACGGAAAGAATCATTAAAAAGAAAAATAACGCCGGAAGCCCTATAAAAATCTCATTTGAACTTATTAGTAAAGAAGTTATTAAGGAAGATGCGTAAAAGCCTATAGTAAATATAACTAAATTAATTAGGACAGTTCTAATCTGAACCATGGATTCATTTAATTTACTTGCGTCATATCGATTTAGTTGATTTAAATATCTAAAAATGGCGTACTCGGTATAGAATTGCATAATTAACAAAATTACAAGGTTCAAAAAGAGACTTTCTAAACCAACTGTTAAAACTTGATTTAATAGAATAAATGTAGAGATGGACATTAAAATATACGCAAAAATATGAATAGGATAGATTATCTTTTTACTAACCTTCTTTATAAAATATAAGTCGAAAAATGTCAAGATGAATAAACAGCTTAGTGATAATAAAACATTCTCAATCAACCCCAACCCTAAATAATCAAGAGCTATTCCAAAAACAAAAAAAGAAATTTCAAGATATAATAGAAATGCTACTACCGAACTGAATTTCTTTAAATATAAAGTAAATTTTTCGATATCAATTTCTATTTTTGAAGATTCAGCATATCTTACACTGAGTAATGTTAAAATAGACCACAAGATCAAAAATTCGAGAATTTGATAGAATATGTTAAATGGGCTAATAAATGCAATAAAAACTGAAAAGTAAGTTGAATTTAATAAAAAGCATATTAAATTTAGAACTTTAATTTGATTTTTATCTTCAAAAAATTTCATAATATTATAGGATTTTGAATCGATTGGAATTTTAATTTCGCTATTGAAGAGATTTATAAAGATTTGGAAGATAAGAGCGTAAGATATTAATCCTGCTAAAGTAAACAGAAAAAGTGGTTGAAAAAGTTCAATATAAAATAAAAACTGTAATATAAAAAGTGTGAAAGGAATAGGGATTAAATACCACATTATAAATCGATAATTCCCTAATGAAAAATTAATTAAAAATAAATTTATAGTAATAAATACTGCGGCAACCATAAAAAGTGAATCGGGTAACAACAAAAATACAATTGAAGACACGGAAGACGAAATTCCAAAAGATAGAATGCTTAATGGAATAATTTTTCTCGTTGGAAAGAATAATTTATAGTAATTAAATACGAAATACGACCCACCGAAGACTGATACTGCTAGAAATAATGGAAACAATCCAAAATCGGGAATTAGGCTAAAAGTAAAGTAAGTTAGCGAAGAAAAATTGACTATTAAAATTGTAGAAATTAAACGATTAAAGATCGTGTGTTTTAATTTTAGAAGCCTTGACGAAAATAAACTAAAGGACATAATGATTAACGCTATATTTGTAGAAATATATGGATGCAAGGTTAATAAAAATAAAAGATGAAATATTAATAAGAAAATCCCCGATAATGCAATTGAGTAGGCCAGTATTAATATAACATTCTTCTGAGCTTTTAAGTTAGGGAAAAATGAGAGGGTAATAAAAAGTAATCCACATACTATTGTAATTATTGGGTAAATTATCTCAATTAGAAATCCTACAGCTATAAATAGAGAAAATAGGAAAATTGATAGGATTATTGAGAATAATATCCATAAGATAGATACAATATTCCACGATCTTAACCTTACTAATATTGGCATAAGTATTATAATTGAGATGCCAATAAATGACAAATAGCTCAAACCTAGGTTTCCAAAAAATGCATTTTGGCTAAACCAAAAGATTAAAAATAAACATAAACCCCATGAAATAAATAAAACATTAGTAAAATGTTTCTTAATCCATGTATACCAGAACGGTAAGGATATAAGAACGCATAGAATAAAAGCTAAAAGATTTGAACCATATAAATTTACACCAAATAAATTTAAAGCGTTGGTAAATACGTTTATACCTGTAAATGCTTCGCTTATCAACGCATAATTTACAATAGGAAAGATTATCCACGATCTATAACCAATTTTCCATATAGCCCATGACAATTTCCACTGATAAATTGCTATTGAAAGATAAAAAAGA
>JAUWNA010000214.1 GCA_030612905.1 Promethearchaeota archaeon | reverse complement strand
GTATCAGATGATGTTTGGCCAGACTATATTATTAGCATGAATAAGGAAGCTCTATTAAAGGATTTAGAAGATCATAATGTAGTCATCCCGGAAAAATTCTTTTATCAGTATGAAGACATAGTTAGGTTTGTTATTACATATAACTTTCAATCATCAAAAAATCAACTTATTTTCGAAGAGTGGTTAATCACCGAGATTATAATACCATTAAACAACTTCATTTTAAATATTAGCAAGGAGATTAAAGATCTTACTAATAAAACTGAGATTTACGAGAAATTAAAAGAATTTTTTGTTAAGGATGATGAAATCATTCAAGATATTGAATTTGTGTGTCAGCAACTCGCAATATTTTGGGAAAAATCTAAGTAAAAAGTTGATAACTTAACTTTAATTATTTGATTTCAAAAATTTTTAAAAAGCTCTCGAATTTTTCTTCGGCATCAACAATTGGCAACTTAATTTCACTTTTTTTACTATTTTTACTTGTTGTAATTAGACCAGAGATTACCTTAACATTTTCGTTTAACTGGGATTTTATCTCGCTTATTTCTTTTACGCATAAAATCGTTGGATAAGACAGATCCCTGAATCCTTCTGTCATTATTATATCTACTTTAAATGGACCTTTTATAATCCATCTTATTAGCTCTTCAATTTCGATTTTCTTTTTAAGAAATATAGCGTTTTCGTCAAACTTGTTCTTTATTATCGATAATACCGCTCCAGCTTCAGCAAATTTATATGAATCTTTTCCTTCTTCGTCGATTTGATGTTGATGAATATTTTTTATTACTACTACTTCAAAATTTATTTCGGTCTTTAATCTCCTTATCGCCTTTTGTATGAAATGCGTTTTTCCACTTCCAGAATACCCAATAACGCTAATAATTATCATTCAGAATCACATATTCTTAAATATATAAAAATGCTCAAGATTTAATATAATTAAATTATGATAATGTTAAAAGAATTAACATTACTTTATGACTGAAGAAGAAGTTTTATGCAATTATGACTAAGAAAAACGAAATAATAGTGTTCGATGCTAATTTCTTTATTTGTATGAATTCTATCAGAGCCAAAAATATTCTTGAAAATTTAAAGCGAGTGGGTTCAGATTTGGGCTTTGATTATTACATTAGCTTAATTGTTTTTAACGAAATTAAATCATCTCACACTTTCAAAGAAAAATTTCGAGATTTCATAAATGTCGAAGAAATTGAGAATTTAGAAATTGAAAATATAAAAAATGACTTAAGCAAACAAGGAATCCGTTTCCCTGCTCAAGACCCCGACTTGTCTTTATTATCCTTGTCGCAGAAATTATTAGATAGTGATGGTGAGATTTCTATTAGCTTAGTTTCTGATGACTTTAAACTCGTTAAAAACGCAAATTTATTTTTTCGAGGGAAAATCAATATTTTATCTCTTTCAAGCTTTTTGCTAAAAATACACAGAACAATCCCCAATAGGCAGTTGCGGTATTATTTCAAAAATACTTGGAAAAAATCATTGAATTATACTCTTTCTTATATGATTGAGCGCTCTAAAATTTATCCCGCAGAGGAAAAAATAACATGGTTAATTGAAAAGGCGATCAGCGTAACACAAGAATCTATAGTTCAAAAGGAACCTGTTAAATTTGAGATAGGAGCGAATAAATATGAAAAAGAAATCAATATCTGTGAAAAATATATAGAAAACCAGAAACTAGCTAATAGCGAAGAAAAACTAGTATCAGAAATAATTAATTTCCTTGAAAATTTAAAAATATCTCGCGAATACGTTAAGCAAGCAAGACAAGCCATCGTGAAGCACGATTCGAAAGATGCTGTAAAATTTTTAAAGAAAGGGAACGGTTTCCTAATTTCATTATTACAAATTGCTTCCGGTCAGTTGACTAATTTAAAGGATTACGAAATTGTTGAAAAGCTAATCTGTAGTGAAATTTCAAAAATGGAATTTCTAAGAGCATTTCTTCTGGTTTCTTTGGGAAGAGTAAATACGGCTATTGATTCATTAGAAAGAGCAGCTTTATTTGCCACGATCATCCATAATCATCAAACTTGCTTAACGTTAAATTACGTTAAAGCTTTAATTCTATTGTTTCATGGTCTCTATAAAAACGCAATAATGGCTTATAACTTTACGGAGGAGCTCGCAGAAATCTATAACGACGAAAAACTTAAGCTAAAATGTGCGATTGGGAAATCTATAGCGCTTTACATTCAAGGTGAAGACGTTGCAACAGCAATGGCTATTATGGAAGAGATTTCTGGCATTAATATGGAAGAAAACTTTTTAGATGCAATTATTGTTTTTAGTGAGCTTGGAGATTACTTTTTAGCTTTAGGACATTCTCAACTGGCAGCAAATCTTTACAACGAGGCATTGGAGGTTAGTATTGATTATAAGCTAAAAATTAGAAGCGATATATTAATCGAAAAATTAAAACGAGCGTATATCGCCACTGTTCTCAACGGATATTCCACCGAAGACATTATGATAGATCGATTAGATGTATTACTTGATAAAGCGTATTCGGTTAAAGATGTAGAGAAATACAATGAGCAAATCAAAAAAATCTCTAGTTTTAATATATTGTTATACACACCATTCCCCTATATCTTCGGAAAAAAGAGAATCGTATCTTACATTAAACTTCCTAAAGAACTGCAAGAAGATTATTTAGAAGTCGTACATTTTGAAAAATTAGAAACTAAGAAAGGAGTAGTAGACCGATATCTTTTCATTATATCTCATTACGAACTAGGATTATTAGGTGTCATCGTAAAAACTGATGATAATGTAATTGGCATAGCTGAAAATTACACGTTAAAACTTAAACCGACGTCTAAAGTTAAGATATATAAACCTAGCGCAGAATTGAGGGACACTTATTTAATCCGGGCTATTATTGAGGTTGTTTCTAAAAATGAGTGCGAAATTATTTATTCTTTGCCGTCGTTTTTCAAAACGTTAAATCTGTGAATTTCCCTTTCACAAAATTATCCTTTTCTTAAATTTTTATTTCTTTGGCTGATTTGATGGCTGTGGACCGCACAAGATATGCAATAGTATTTTTTTTTGCTAGGAGTTTGAATAATCGTTCCTGTTTTTTTTAGTTCCGCGTACATTCTTCCATCAACTAAAGAGACTCTTTGAGTCACCGCTTTGGCTTTACTCCTCGGTACCATTCTCCCGCATTTGGAGCATTGAACTTGGCTGTAGTGTCCTTTTTTTGATCCTGTTTTGCCACCGCTTCGTCTTTTTTTTGGCATTTTTTTTTCCAGTTTTTTTTTCTATTTCGAAATTAAACTCTTATTTCTTTGTATTTGAATAAGTCAAACCTTAAATATTTTATTTTTTCCTTTAGAAAGTTGCTAAACTTACGCTCTGTTAAGATTTCCTTCTAAAAAGATGTTTTTACTTCTTATTTTGCGCGTCTATCTTATTTAGAGCCTTAAAAGAAAATATTAATCTTTGGCCTATGGTTAGAATTAGTAGTCCTGTAAAAAATAGGATAAATATTGGAAAAAACCAGGTGAAAGGGGTCCCAAGTATTAGTTTTGATAAAGCATAAATCCACCATTCAGCCATAAAAGCAAGCCACAAAATAACTAATCGCTCAGCTCTTTCCATAAATCCTACACCTTTCATGTCGATACCCTCGTTTTCCGCTCTGGCGCGAATGTAGGAAATCATAATTACTAAAAATAAAAGGATATACCCTAAAATGTAATGCAGGAAGTTTCCCAGAATCAATCCTATTATTAACACTGAATCTGATAGTCGATCTAAATTAGAATCTAAAAAAGCTCCAGCTTTAGAATTAGAATTAGTTCTTCTGGCTACTTCTCCATCGAACACATCAAATGCGCCCGCCCAAAACAATATAAAAGGTACCATCCAAGCTGTATAAAATGGAAAGTGCAACCCCCCAATTGAAAGTAGAAAAGCAACACTTGCAGAACATAAAAAGCCTATATAGGATAAGATGGTTGGCGAGAACTTATGTTTGATTAAAAATTTAACGGGAAGATCAATAAGCTTTCCTATAATTCTTACTTGGTTACTTCTTTTATCATTACTTATTTTACTATTAGTATGTTCTGTTCCGCTCAATTTTTTTGATGAAATGAGTATTTGAGATATTTTGTTTTAAATGTACTTTAAAATAAAAAAGTTTTCATATTAATAAGCTCAAGTTCAATTTGATTAATCGAATCGTGCTGCTTGCTAAGTAAGATCGATTTCCAAGACTCAAATTTGTAAGTTTTAACTCCTTTAATTCTTTTGAATTTATTATTTCACCGCTTTGATCTCCAACTATAAATAACAAATTCTTTTTTGGACTTATATCCATAAATATTTTGCTAAAACCTGCTCCAGTTTCATTTAGCACAAATATCTGATATTTTTTCTTAATAAATTTTTTAATTGCTTCAATTATATCTAAATTTGAACACTTTATTGAATCCAATGGATTTACGGTATATTTCTTATCCGTCGATTTCTTAATGAAATCAACAAAATAATCCGTCAACAGTATTTCGTTTTTAGGAAAAGTGTAGTT
>JAUWNA010000237.1 GCA_030612905.1 Promethearchaeota archaeon | reverse complement strand
AATTATTCAATGGCAGCGAAATTATCAGCAGGATTGAGCGCATTAACCAAACGATTAGCATTTGTTAAGAGATCCGATAAAATCAAGGAAAATCAGTATAAAGCTCAATATCAATATGACATAGGCAGAGCGTGCCATTTGAAAGCTAAATCCTTATTTATATTGTTACCAGAGGAAAGAAATCAGGAAAGCATAGAAAAAATGCAGAAGAAAGCAAACTATTACTACCACAAAGCAGAAGATTTATGGGAAATCATGCTGCAAGAAACACTAAACTCTTTTGAGAAAGATTGCTTAATAAACAATTTGTCAATAGTAAATGATTATATTATAGAAAACGACCAGGAGTTTATAGACGATAACGAAGCATGGGAGATTCAAGATCCGGAACCACTTATAATAGTTCCTGAAAATCTGGCACCTTTTATTCCAAGAACAACTAATTACTTAACCAAATACAAACAAGCTGATCTTAATTTCGACGCTTATTTACGTTATAAGAATTTAATGTCTGATGTTTTGGTAAACTTTAATAAAATAGATGAGTTAAAAAATACCAAAGCCGGTATCGGTCGAACTATAAAACAATTAAAGATTTTATATGAGAATAACGATATCGATATTAACAGTTTTACTGAGCTCTTCGAAAAGTATTCAATAAAACTTGAAACCATTGAAAAAGCAATACGAAACCTTAAGCCTCCTGAGAATAAAAAAGAACAGAAAAAACTAAAACCACCTTTAATACAAAGTACCGTAAGGTGACTCCCATATCGAAATATATTAATTACATTAAGACAAGCATAATTTATATCACGTTAGGAATAATACTAATTCTCTATATTTATAATCAATTAGTAGGAATATTCCTAGCAAGTTTAGTTTTCGTAGTATACTTAGTATCTTTTTTAATTTCACTTTCTTCTAAGAGAAGACTTCTAAGATTAATTCGAGATTATCCAATTATTAGTGATAAAGAAATTTCTAATAAAATGGAGCGCACTTTAGAAGATGTTAGGAATATTCTATTCTCGTTATCTAAAAATCAGAACAAGAAAAAATGGTTAATAGTATTTCTTAATAATCGGTATATATTTCTCAATGAACGCGTAGTTAAGAATTTTAAACAACTATATCATATGGGCTATAATGAAAAAAAGATTCTAGAACATTTACAGCGTAACACAAGAATCAAATCCAGAGCTGAAGTAAAAGCTATTGAACACACACTTGCTAATCAAAATAGGCTTAAGAATGAGTAGTTGTTACTAATTTAAAGCTTTGAATTTTTCTAATAATTTTCTCTGTTCTTCAGTAACTTTTTTCGGAATTTCAATATTAATTATAATGTATTGATCTCCCTTACCTCTCCCTCTTAAATAAGAAGCACCCCTATTTTTAATTCTAAATTCTGTACCGTGTTGGGTTCCTGCGGGTAATTTTAACTCCCTCTCAGTTAATTTTTCAGTTTTGTAATCTAAGGTTGGAACTTTAATTTCTCCCCCTAAAGTTGCTGTTACAATATCTACATTAATTGGAGTATAAAGATCGTTTCTGCGGCGTATAAAGTTATCGTTTTCTTCAATTTTAATACCTAAATAAAGGTCGCCTGGAATTGCTCTAGAAGATGGGATATGTCCAGCCCCTTGAACTTTTAAATGAACGCCATTTTCTACGCCAGGTGGAATACTTACATGAATCTTTTTGGTTTCGGGAACTACTTTCATTCCATTACATTTTGGACATTTTTTTTTAATTACTTTGCCTGTTCCGTTACAAGTATAGCATTCAGATTCACGTATGATTGTTCCAAAACCAGATTGGGTCATCTTTCTCGTTCGCCCCGACCCATTACATTGAGGGCAAGTTTTTATGCTTGATGGGTCTTCCGCTCCCGTTCCCTCGCAATCGTCGCATGGTATGTATCTTTCAATTGTAACATCTTTTTTCGTACCAAACATAGCATCTTCGAATGTAATTTCGATGTGGTCTTCAATATCTTGTCCTACTTCCCGGCGTGGTGCTGCTCTACCTCTACCTCGAGAACCAAAAATGCTCCCGAAACTATCTCCAAACATGCCCCCTCCAAAGATAGACCTGAGTAAATCGTCTAAACCAGGGATACCCCCTCTGGAAAAACTACTCATATCAACATCAACGCCGCTAAATCCGAATCGATCATAATTTTGTCTTTTATTAGAATCACTTAATACGTCATAAGCTTCTTGGAGTTCAATAAATTTCTCCTTTGCATTTGGATCCGTCTTATTAACATCAGGATGAAGTTTTCTTGCCCATCGCCTATATGCTAGCTTTATGTCGTTCTCGGTAGCGTCCTTACTTACTCCTAAAACTTTATAATAATCTCTTTTTTTAGAACTCATATTATCTTAGTCCCTTAGTAAAATGAAATATGATTAAAACTCAAGTAATTAAAATTGTTTATGAAATTTATTTTTTTAGATAATTGGTCCAAAAATTAAATGTAAAATAAAAAGAAAAGTAATTTAATAAAAACCTAAAAAAGTTTAGTCTGATTCGTCCCAGTCTACATCGACTACTTTGCCCTTCTTTTTCTTATCTTCTTTATCTTTACTATATGTAGCTCCACCTGCGCCAGCACCCTCCATTCCATCTGGAGGGGCACCACCCATGCCTCCCGGAGGGAAACCACCCATTCCGCTAGCTGCTTGTTGTGCTTGTTCTGCTGCTTGCTGATATCCTTGATCCTGAGCTTGTTGGCTATATATCCTTTGAGAGAAACCATGAATCGACTTTTGTAAGTTTTCAATACCCATTTTAATTCTTTGAATATCATCTGTTTTAATATCTTCTTCTAAAGATTTAATTGCTGCTTCTATTTCGACTTTTTCCTTCTCTTCTATCTTATCTTTATTATCCTCCATCAGTTGATTTGTCTGATAGATCATAGAGTCTGCAGCATTTTTTGATTCGATTAATTCCCTTAATTTTTTATCTTCTTCTTCAAACTGCTCAGCATTTCTAATCTTCTCTGCAATCTCCTCAGCTGATAAACCTTTTGCACCAGTAACCGTAATGCCTGTTTCTTTTCCAGTTCCCAAATCTTTTGCATTGACGTGAACAATGCCATCAGCATCAATCGAGAATTTAACTTCAATTTGCGGTATTCCACGTGGAGCAGGCGGAATTCCAGTCAAGTGAAACATTCCTAATTGTATATTATCTTTTGCCATTGTTCTTTCTCCTTGTAAAACATTGACCTCGACGCCAGGTTGATTATTAGCAGCAGTGCTAAATACTTGTTTCTTTTCTGTTGGAATCGTTGAATTTCGCTCTATTAGCTTTGTAAACACGCCCCCCAAGGTCTCAATTCCTAAGGAAAGAGGTGTAACATCCAACAAAAGAAGATCTTCAACATCACCCGCAATGATACCTCCTTGAATCGAAGCTCCAATCGCAACGCATTCCATAGGATCAACTGAGTGGTCTGGTTCTTTGCCAAAGAAGTTCTTAAATCTTTTCTGAACAGAGGGCATTCTCGTTGGACCACCAACTAATATAATTTTATCAATTTCGTTGACTCCGATTTTAGCGTCATTTACAGCTCTTTTAATTATAGGATCTAATCTTCTTAAAGTAGGCTCAATTAATTGTTCCAATTTTGCCCGCGTAAGTTCCACTTCTATATGAACTGGATTTCCCTCTTTCTGAGTAATGTAAGGCAAGTTAATTTGAGTACTTAAAGTAGTAGATAATTCGATTTTTGCTTTTTCTGCGGCGTCTTTAATTCTTATCATAGCTTTGCTGTCTCCTTTAAGATTGATCCCTTCTTTCTTTTGAAAGTTATTGAGAACCCAATCTATAATAGCATTGTCCATATCAGTTCCGCCTAGCTGGGTATCGCCGCCAGTAGATAAAACTTCTACTACGCCCTCGCCATATTCCATCAAGGTTATATCGAACGTACCTCCTCCTAAGTCTAAAACGCAAATTTTTAGGAGTTTATCTTTTGTATCTCTATCAAGGCCATAAGCTAAGCATGCTGCTGTAGGCTCGTTTATCATCCGTACAACTTCAAGTCCGGCAATCTCACCGGCATTCTTAGTAGATGTTCTTTGGGCGTCGTTAAAATAAGCTGGAACGGTAATCACGGCTTTCTTTACTTCTTCCCCGAGATAAGCAGATGCGTCGTTTTTTATCTTTTTTAAAATCATTGCGCTAATTTCCTCAGGGGAAAACTCCTTCCATTCGCTTCCAACTTTAACTTTTGCTTTATATGAAGTTCCCATCTTTCTTTTAATAGCGTAAACAGTTCCATCTGGATTAGACACTGCTTGCCTTCTGGCTGGTTCACCTAC
>JAUWNA010000573.1 GCA_030612905.1 Promethearchaeota archaeon | reverse complement strand
TTTGTTGTATCCCCGTATAATTTAATGTTTTTATCTATATCTACGCTAAAAGTAATATTTTTCGCATTTCCAACAGGTTCCATTAAAATTAAAATGTCACCAATAATCGTAAGTAGATTATATTCTTCCCACTTTAATTTTATTTTACGCTCGTCTATTCTTGATAGCGTTAAAATATCGTCAACTAATTCTCTTAGAAGATAAATGTTTCTTTTAATTCCTTCTTCTAATTTTTTAATAACATCTGGAGTAACAGAATCAGAATGATTACCTAAAAAATCAAGCGACATAATCAAAACCGAGATTGGCGTTCGTAATTCATGCGATACCGTTGAAACAAAGCGTTCCAAGCTTCCCTCAGCTTCTTTCCGAGCTGTTATATTCATACCATATATATTTGCATATCTCCTATCTTTCATTGGTACAACGAAAAGAGTATAGATTTGATCTTCAATGTTCAACTCTATTTCTAAATTTAGGTTCTCAGAAAAGGACTTATTAACGTGTTCCTGTAAAACCTTAGGGATCATACTCCCTTCTCCAATTAAGAATAACTCTTGACTCACTTTGTTTGCTAAAAGAATATATTTGTTACTTACTCTTAACACGGGGTTAGGATTTTCCAATGGAAACCTTGCCATATCCGCAATTTTTTCTTGCGCGATCTTACGCTCAGTAATATTAGTATAATTTTGTATAATTCCAATGAATTCACCATTTGTGTTTTTATGAGGAACTGTTCTTACAAGACTAACAACCTTAGTACCGTCATCGAATTTTGTAACTAATTCGTATTCATAATGGTCTTTTCCTTCTCGTATTTGATTCCTCGAACATATTTCGGTATGACATCGATCTTCGTACCCTAATTGAAGGTCGTAACATTTTTTACCTATAATGTCTTCTTTGGGTAAGCGGAAAAGAGAAGCGTATGTCTCGTTAACGCGCAAGATATCGCAATCATTACTGACTACCCTTAATGGTAGAGATGCGTTGAATATTTGGTTAAACTCAGAGTATGCTTGTTCTAATTGGTTCGCTTTTTCAATCGAAGATTCCTCGCTCAACTTCAACTTCCTAAATAACAAATCAAACGGCGTTTCTATACCTAATTCGATTATTGCCTTGTAGACGAAGAAAAAAGCAATTACTTTAAAAATGTGACCAATAAAATTTGAGAAGCCAAATACGCTAATATAGAAAGTAAACGCCAATTCTGAAATCATTGTAGCAATAATGGATATTACAATTAAAAGAAATATTTTCTGAGCAAACTCGTCTTTATGCTTGTATAACACTATTAGTGTAACGAAAAGAATAACATCAATTGCATATTCACTCATTATTTTAAAAGGAGTTAGCCCCGAACCTTCGATATAACATACAGGGAAGAAACCCTGAAATATGGTGGTAAATAAAATAATAATTATAACGATATAGCTTACGAATAAATAATTAGCTTTAATCTTTTTTTTTATGACCATAGTAGCAAATAAATAAGAGAGCGCTTGCCAATATCTGGCTACAATCCATAATTGCGTCGGAAGATTTGCGTCAAATTCAAGGAATAC
>JAUWNA010000062.1 GCA_030612905.1 Promethearchaeota archaeon | reverse complement strand
AATTATTGAATTTTAAAAATACGTTTAGCATTATTAAAAAAAATATTTTCGTAAAAAGATATAGGTAAATCCATTTCTAGTAATCCTTTTGTAGAATTTTCGTAGTCGTAGGGGATATTAGGGAAATCAGAACCAAAAAGTATTCGATCTTGATAAGATAATAAAACATCCGGTTTGGGACGCTTTGTTTGTCTTTCAGGAAATATATTATTAGGTATATAAATCATGGTGGTATCTAAATAGAGGTTCTCGTGTTTATCTAATAATTTTAAAAATTTATCGTATTCAAAAGCTCCCATATGAGCTACGATTATATTCATTTCCGGATATTTTTCAAAAAAATTCATAAAATTTTTGTATCCTACGTACTGGTTTCGATAAGGCGCTGTTCCTATGTGAACAGTCATCCATTTACCTCTATCGACAATTAAATCATACATCTCATATAAACGATTGTCGTTTAGGTAGAAGTTCTGGACTAGTGGTTGAATTTTTATGCCGTAAAAATCATATTCGTCGAATGCTTTTTTAATATATTCAACAAGATTATTATCTTCCGGCCAAACGCAAGCAAAGGGAATTGAATTTTTATAGTATTGTTTAAACTCATAGGTCCAATCGTTAATGTATTCTGCTATGCCTACCTTATGAGCGTAATTATATGCCGTAAAATGTTTTATATTTTTACTTTCAAGAATTTTTACTAAATCTTTCGTTGGTAGCTTGTAATTAATTGACCATCCTTTTAGTTTACCTTCATTATCTCGTTGTTCAAAGTAATTCCAAATTGCCTCAAATATTTGCGGAGGGAAAAAATGGCAGTGTGAATCAATGTATTTGAAATCATTATGCGAATAGCTCATCAAAAATATGAATTGTTCAATGAATAAAAATTTTAAATAGAAAATAAGATTAAATTTCTGCTAAAAAAACATTACTAATGATAAAAACAATAAAGATGACTAACAAAATTAATCCATCTTTTTTGGTAAGCTTTTCTCTTCTAGAAGAAAGGTTGAAATATACGATAGTTATTAATAAAATTAACCAATTCCATAATAATATTAACTTTAAAGATATATTCGTCATAATAACTCCGCTAATTCCGAAAGTAATTGTCAAATTCCAAATTAGTTTACCAAACATACCTCCGAAACCGATATCTACGGACTTTTTCTTTATGGTTTTTAAAATCAAGGTTAATTCCTCTACGTTAGTAACGAACCCTATAATAATAAACCCAAAAAACGCTTCGGGTATATGTAGGATATAAATAATTTGACCTGCAGATAAAATTAGTAATTCACCTCCAATTAAAATAAAGATAAAGCCAATAAATACTAAAATAATCTTCCTTATTTTTGAGGATCTTTGTAATTCCGTCGATTCTCTTTCGTTAAATATCATGTCGTCTACGATATCCGCTGTATTTCTATCCCTTTCTTGGGAGTAATGCTTAAGATTCCTCAAAAAGTAGATTATGTATACCCCTAAAGCGATTAAACCGGAAAAAAACATAAAATTGTTAAATATGAAGCTAAAAAGAAGATTAATTAATAAAATATATAATACTATAAAGTAAAATCTTGATAGAGATTTAAACTTTAAAGTGTAGAATAGTAAAGCTAAGGAAAATGGTAAAGTCATAGCAATTATAGAATTACCAACTACGTTTCCAATAGAAACGTAATGTAGCCCGTTAATAGCAGCGATTATGGACGCGATTGATTCTTCAGGATCAATTCCAAGAACCAACATTCCAATAATAAAAGGCGATAAATTGTAAATGACACAAATATCTTTCAAATTATCCAAAAAGATGTCAGCAGCAAAAAAAATAATAAAATAACTTCCGATAAAAAATATAATCCAAACAGTTATTTCTAACATTGAAATTATATAGCATATTGTTGCATAAAAAACTGTTCAGTATAAATCGAATTTTCAATCGGCTATATTCGAATAATAATAATAATAAAAATAATAAATAAAAGGATTTTTTTTATTCTTTCCTCAGAAGGGTACTGAGTTCAGTTTTAAGCAGATCTCTAATTGCTACCCTGATAACTTCTGAACGGTTAGGATACATGTTCATGTTAACTAATTCTTCAATTCCTTTAATATACGCTTCTGGAATATGTACTGTTATGAGCTTTATTAAAACCACCTTATAAACTGTTAATAATGTTGTTTTTAATATCTAAGCACGAAAGCAGAATAATATATCAGTATGTTACAAGAATAATACATTTAGAATACGCAAACATTTCACGAATATGTATCCTAACTAATTACTATAAATATTCATTTTTTCAATTATATCAGATTCTTTAATTAGGAATGAATAAAGAATTTCTATTGTAAAGGCTATATATGTTCCATTAATCTTTATTTTTTATATTTTAAGAGAATTTATTTAGATTTTCTTGAGAAATTTATGAAATCATTGAATAAGTATGGAGTTGAGGTAAAGAATATAAATAAATATAAGCTAAAAAAATTGAATTTCAAAGTTCTAATATTTTAGAAATAATAAGTTTTTATATCGATTAATGATATATATCCATAAGTGAGATATTATTTTTGTATCTTACAAATTTGAACAAAAAATTAGAAAAAGTACATAAATTATGACTGAAACTATAATAAAACTAGAAAATTTAACAAAAAAATTTGGTAATTTTACAGCAGTAAACAGTGTTAATTTAGAAGTACGGAGAGGAGAAACTATCGGACTCGTAGGTCCAAACGGCGCGGGAAAAACGACCGTGATAAAGATGATTGCGAAGATTCTCAGACCAAATTCAGGGAAGATATTAATTAGAACAAACCATAGCGATTTGCAGGACTTACGAAATGTATCTTCAACAATTAGCCAGATTGGTTTTTTAATCGATATTCCTAATTTTTACAATATGACAGCCTATCAGCTACTCAAGTACTTTGGAAAAATTCAGAGATATCCTAAGGATAAATTAGATAATCGAATCGACGAACTTTTAGCGTTTTTTAAGCTTTCAGAGTGGAAATTTGAGAGAGTCAGAAATTTTTCTAAAGGGATGACGCAAAAATTAGGAATCATTCAAGCAATTCTCCACGATCCAGATATTATAATTTTGGACGAGCCACAAACGGGATTGGACCCACTTGCGAGAATAGAAATACGTAAATATCTCAGAGAACTTCAGTCCTTAGGAAAAACTATCTTTATAGCATCACATATGCTCTACGAGATTTCTGAAATATGTGATAAAATCGCTTTGATTAATTATGGAAAAATTATTGGATTTGATACTGTAGAAAATCTAGCACTTACCTTAAAAACAAGCGAGTTAAATTGCCTGTTACTCGAACCACTTGATGCTGAGAAAATACTTCCTTTACTTAATCGAATAGATGAAAGGCTTAGTCCTTTTTTGGATCAAAATTTAGATCCAAAGATATCCAAAATTCCAATATTGTATAATCCAGAACATCAAGGACTGAAATTGTATTTTAATGGAAAAAACGAATCTAAAGGAGAAATCTTGAAAATTTTAGTTAATGAGTTCGAGTCAGATTTCACAGTTATCTCATTTACTCAACCGAAAACTTCTCAACTTGAAAGAGTATATTCACAGATGGTAGAAGATAGCACACCAGAAGGACCTATTAAATTAAAAGGAGTCGATATAAAAAATGAGAAATGAAAATGATTTTTTTATTGGTTTAACCCCGATTTTTCATACGATTATCTTTGAGATGAAAAAACAGAGAAAAAAACTCTACTTTTTTACAATGGTATCAATTTTAGTTGCAGTGTTATTAAGCTATATCTTACAGCTTTTTCCAGACTATCTCTTAGCAGACACGCAAGCGGAGTTCTTTAGTAGCGGATTAAGCTTTATATCCTTTATAACCTTATTTGCTGCGTGTTTGTTTTTTTCAGGGATTATCTGTTCTGAATTTAACAAAAGAACAGGCTTTATAGTTTTTCCAAAAATTAACAAATATAAATTGATACTAGGCAAATATCTGGGAAATTTGTTCTTAGTAATATTTATTGTTACCGTTTACTACATCGTACTGGGGCTTTTTGGTTTCTTTTATTACGGTGGTCCAATTAATATTCGAATCTTCTATTCATATGTTTTTGCCGTACTATATGTAATTGCGTTGAGCAGCTTTGTGACTTTATTTAGTTCTTTTATGAAAAATGTGAATATAACAATCATTATAACTTTAATAATACTTCTTATGGGATTTAATATAGCTGATCAGATTGTTACACTAATATATGCTGATACGTTTGAACCTCTATACTCTTTGGCATATTTAGGTAATTTAATTACTTCAGTACTCGAGAATCCATTTCCAGATCCAAGATATGTCGAATATTCATTTGGTGGAATAGGCCCAGGCGGGATGGGGGGCCATTTTTCATTCGGTACGTGGATAACACCTAGTATCTTTATGGGTACGACACTACTGCTCGTCTACATCATTGGATGCTTTTTACTAGCCGCACTTTTATTCAAAAGGAGGCAATTATAATGATTAAGAGAAAAATGAACCTCAGTTTATTGAGCTTGAGCTTACTTGGTATAATTTTCTTTGGATTCCTATCTACTGCCGCATCTGCAAGTACAACCTATCAATTAGGATTAAGAAAGAGTACGGATGAATACACAGTTATTCAATATGATGATGATGGGTGGAAAGCAACAATTAAACCTGTTTCAAATCCAAAAGAATATTTTGAAGGAGATGCAAACGTTACTGGTGCAAAAAGCAAGCAAACCATAAAGGGGTGGGTTGATCAAACATACACCACCTATGATGCGCTTCTTTCATTGTACTTCGCGATATTTGAGTATATAGCATGGAATACTTTCCAAGGAAATTTAACTGCAGCAGGTTATAATGAAACAACAATTAACGCTAACTATACAAATACTTACAACGCTTGGTATGGAGTAAGTGCGGAATGGTGGTTCACAGATGGAGAATTTGAAGAGAAACCAAATAATACACTTAGCCCAATCATCATAATGAAAGATCCATCTGATTTCAATTCAATTTTAGATGACTGCAATGCTATAATTGAAGATATCTTAAACGATTCTACAATTGATAAAAACCTTAAATTTGTCCTTTCAAATAGGACAGCAGATGAATTCTTATGGCAACTCGCTTTCAAAGGTTTAGCAATCGCAGAACCGCATGGTAATTACTTAGAATCCATAGTTAGTGAGCTTGGATGCGAAAATGCATCGGTAAGCGGATCAACACTTGTATTTGAACGTTATGGACTAACGAATTACACTGTCGAAATATCATACGGAGATAAGGGGATTATGTCCTCGTTCACGGTAAAAGACTTAAGTGATACGGTTATCTATCAAATAACCAGTTCCAATTCAGAGTGGCTGTTTTATTTAATTCTAATAATAGTATCAGCTAGCAGCGTTGCATTAGTTGTGTATGTAGTTTTTAGAAATTGGAAACGTAAAAGATAAATCTAAAACGATTTTTTTTATAATTTTATTTTTTTTTAATATTTTATTGATTATTTCTTACCAAAATCAGCTAATTTTGTAATATTAGGATAATTAATAGCTAGTTAAAAAAAAAAAAATTAAAATTAGTTTATTTTAGTTATTCAAGATCACAAAATTATAAATCTTAAGTAAAAATTAGCCAGAATTGTTATAAATCAAATTCATTAAGTATAGTAATACTGATTAAAGCTGAATTTGATTAAAGGTTATTAATCAAGATTAAAAAAGAAAAAAAATAATATTTATTGGGGTGTTTTAGAGTAAATTTTTACTTAAAAACTCTCGTGAAGTCGGCAAGTAAATAATTCTAAAGCGCTCCGCCTATTTTTCGATAGATGAGTGTTAATTGTTTTGCTCTTCGTTAATATCTATCTTTTTAGCAAGTTTCTTTCCTATTGTAATCCTTAAAAGACCGTTAGTCAATTTAGAAGATACCGTATTTTCGTCTGCATCAGCAGGAAGCGGAATGTCCATGTTTACGTCTGTGAAAGTAAATCCTCTAAATGCAAAAGGAAATCCTTGTTTTTCAGACTTTTCTTTGCTCTTTTCACGTTCTGGTACTTTCGGCTTGCTTGCTGTTACGTTTAGATGTTTATTGATAAGCGATACTTTAACATCCTCTTTAGTACGTCCTGGCAATGGTACGGTAATTAAATATACGCTTCCTAAATCTTCTATGTTGTGGTGGATAGAACCGCCCATAAAATCTCTCATAAAATGATGGGCCATTCGCTTCATTTTAGCTATGTCTCTTGGATTAATAGGGATGCAACCATGCATCATTCTTGGATCAAAATTTCTGTCTTCACACATTCTATTTTTTACCTCTTTTCTTTAATTTTTTTAAAATTGATGAAAATCAAAAATCTTCGAAATCATCCTCGTCGTCTACGATTTCAATAATTTTCACGTTTTCGTTCCTTTTTTTCTTTAAATCATTGAGTAGAACCTTGTATTCAGAGATTGTTTTATCAATTTCTTTCAGTCTTCTTGAAAGTCTATGCTTTGATAAGTCTAATTCTTTAATTACTTTATTTACGCGTTCTATGTTTGCTAAAGAATAATCATCTTCATTTATTTTTCTAGATGAAGGTTCACAATGATAAGGAAAGCAAGACATCATACTATGTATGCGTTCCTCGTTAGGAATCCAAGTTTTAACAATCGTTCTAATGTATTCTCCTAAAGTGTTGATGCTAGGCTCCAAATTGTTTTTGAGTACTTCTTTCAATCCCAGTTTTCCCGATTCAGTTATTCGATATAATTTTAATTGACGATTGTTTCTGATTATTGCTTCTATGTTGACATATCCTTTCGTAGTTAACCTGTTTAATAAAGGGTAAATTGTTCCTGGCGAAGCTCGCCACAAAGATTTAAATTTTTCGTTGATTTTTCGAATAAGAGCATATCCCGAGATACCATCGAAATTTTCTATTATAGAAAGTACTAAGATATCTAACCCTGATAAGGACCCGCTCTGATGACCGCTGAAACGTTTACCAAAAAACATTTATTTTCACCAATTTATATAGTCTGATTTCGATATATTGTAATATATCTGAAATCGAACATTAATACTTTAATATAAAGACGCCTTAATAAATATATCGGAGATCGAACACACACAAAATAATATTATAATTCTTTAATTTTTTGATGTACTTCCTTCCAATTATGAACCCTATAAACATTATTCTCACAAATAATATCTTGATTCCAGGGTTGATTAAATAGCAACAATGTTCTGTTCTTTAACTTCTTAATTGGTTCTACTAAGCTCGGGTTATCATCAACGTAGAGATCATAATTTTGTTTTAATTTAATATCGTAAGGCCGATGGTGTAATAATATTAACTCAGAATATTGAATAATCTCCCTAATATTGTGAAAATCTAACGTTTTTTTTATTGAAGAACGATATTCAGGTATCCGTGCTGAGACTATATCCATGTCGTATGCTTCGTTTAATTTTTTCATAATTTCCGGAGCGTTCTCGTCAATAAAAGGAACATTCATAGAATCAGCATATATTTCGTAGAAAATTTTGAAAGCAGTATCTTCTTCCACATTCCAATCTTTAAAGAAGTCCCATTTAGTAACATCTTTTTTTTGATGGTTAGTGCCATATCTTTTGTTGAATATTTCGCAATAAGTCACAATAATATCAAGTAGGACCCCATCTATGTCGATCGCAATTTTCATTATAAAACAATTGGCGATAATATTATAAATATCTTTATGTGATTTGTTCAAAGCAAATTTTGGGAAATCACTATTTTGTTTAGAAATTTTAAATTTGCTTGAAATTATTCGTTAAGTTTTGAATTTTTGTTGAAACTATGCGTTAAATTTATAAAGCCACATTAATATTATAGTAATGGGATTTGATTCCCACAAATAATACTAAAAACGAAGGTGATGATTTAAAAAACCTGAACTGAATACAGAAAAATAAAAAAGTTTATCCTTTCCTCTACTAGGATTAACAAACAACGACTCTTATTTTTTTTCCCTTCTTCTTAATACTTTTTATATATATGCTAAATTAATTTTTATGTCTTTCATCGAATTAAAGCATAATTAGATTTAAAATAAAAAGTTGTGAAGACTAATTGAAACAAATAAAGGGAATTTTGGCAGATATTGATGGGACTCTCTACTTTAAAGGTTCACCAATTTCTGGAACCATCGAAGCCGTAGAAAAGCTACGAAAAAAAGGCGTTAAATTGTTGTTTTTTACTAACACCGATAGTAAGTCTCCTAGAGCTGTGTTTAATACGCTGAATGAATATGGATTTTCTATTAAGGAGAAAGAGGTATTTACGCCAATTATTGCTTTAAAGGAATTCTTAGCCGAATACCCCGATAAGAAAATTTACTTGGTTACAACTGAAGAGGTTAAAGAAGAATTTCAAAAATTTCGTCAAATTAAGAGTTCTGAAGTTCCTGATTTTGTAATTATAGGAGATTTTCACGATAATTGGGACGTTAATAGACTTAATATTGCTTTTAAATATGTTATAAAGCATAAAGCTAAATTGCTTGGAACGCAAGGAAATAAATATTATCTCGATCGTAATGGAGAGCCCGTAATAGATACGGGGTCTTTTGTGTGGATGATTGCCAACGCAGCAAATGTAACGCCAAAAATATTTGGAAAGCCTTCAAAAGAATATTTCGTACAGGCTTTAAAGAAGCTTGATTTGTTAGCTAAGAACACTGTTGTAATAGGAGACGATATCGAATCAGATATTGAAGGTGCTCTTAATGCCAACATTAGAGGAATTCTTGTAAAAACGGGAAAAGGGCAATATTATCAATCATCAAAAGCGAGAATTAAACCCGATTTGATAATCGAATCTTTTACTTCTATTTTAGAA
>JAUWNA010000174.1 GCA_030612905.1 Promethearchaeota archaeon | reverse complement strand
TCACTTGTTTCATTCATTCATGAATCACTATTTTTTATTTAAAGTTTAATTCCAAAATTAATTATACTTTTTTTTAATTAAATTTTAGATTAGATTATTCTCTGCCAAACTTTTATATAAAGATTCCTCTCCGAATAAAATTTGATGAGATAAAATAGCATTAAATTTAAAGAAAAAAGAAAAATTTCGATTTTAATAATTTTAATAAATTTTAGGCTTTTCGGGTGGATTTCCTAACATTTCCGATGTTAATTGTTGGAAATTATCAAAATGTCCCGGCAATGTCTTTTGAACAAAGAAAGCTTCAGCTGCTTTTAAGTCAATCTTTTTCCCTATGGCTGTTGCCAGCGAACGATAAAGTCTATTTGCGTATTTAGTGAGTTTCCTTAGTTCATCTGGAGATACATTCGCCGGGTCAATTTTTGGAGCAAATAATTGAGCTAAAAGTTCGAGTGTCGCTTCAAACTTTAAAGCGGCTTCTATTTTTTTTTCTAATGTCGAGGTAATATCAACAAAATAGTTAGGTTTGTGACCTAGGAGCCCCATAAACCAAACTTCGGAACACGCGTAAGGTTCTACGCCTTTTTTTCTTTGTTCGGGATATAACAAAGGAAATGCCGCAAACGCTGCTGCTTCTGCCGCCATTCTTCCAACAATTACGTGATCGGGGTGAACTTCGTAAGAAACCCAAGGATCGAAGGTTACTACGCGATCTGCCTTTAATTTCCTCACGAAAAAAACGAGTTTTTCGCGTAGTTCCGGACCGTTTATAAATCCAGCATCGGGATAGTCAAGGATTATCGTTTCTTTTACTCCAATTATTTTGTTAGCTGCTCGTAACTCCTTTTCGCGAGTATCGGCAACTTGTTCTTTAGTTAAATCGAGCCTTAATGTTCCCACTTCACCGCTCGTGCAACATAACGCGTACACATTGTGACCTTCTTCTGCCCATCTCGCTAAAGTGCCAGCGCAAAAAATAGAAAGATCGTCAGGATGGGCGAATATTGCTACGACATTTAAAATTTTAGAATCTAAAATAATTCACCTTTAATTTATTTATATAATGAAAAATCATCTTTTAAGGTTATTTTGTAAGATTTTTTTTTACATTTTCAATAACTTTTTCAAGATCAGTTTTTATATCCTCAGCTAAAGGTTCTGTTTTATGTTTTAAAAGAATTTCTTCTTTACGTATTCGGCATCGTTTTTCCATCCCAATAGCTCCGTTCTTTAGCCAATTACCGTAATTTTTCCTATCTAAGAGCGTTGGGAACCATAATTCTTTCTTAAAATTTTTAACAGTGTGAAGTTTGTTAAGAAAGGTTCCTTTGGGTCCAACATCGTCAATAATATTCATGGCAAAATCATCATCGTCGAAATTTAACATTCTACTTGCGCTTTCTACATAAGAAATGATTTCTGATTGCATAACAAGAATATCCAGAGACGCACCTTGGTCCATACCACAAATCCCCATATGGCCAAAAATATCAGCTCCAGAAGCGACTCCCAATGAGAGCGTAATTCCACATTCAAGACCAGCTTGAGCATCTGGTCTCTTAGAATCGGTTAATCCGGCGTTAATATAAACGGGAAATCCGTAGTGTTTTCCCATCTGACTCGTTGCTACGCTAAAAATGGCTTGTTCTGGACCTCCAAATATTATTTGTGCTGTTCTCATATCAAATGCGTGACAAATACCACCGTAACAAATAGGCATCCCTTCACGGATAAGCTGAGTAATGCAAATAGCCGCTAAAATCTCCGCGTTTTCCTGAGCTAAAGTTCCTGCAATAGTAGCGGGTGCGGAAATTCCCATCTGAGCCATCGGTCCAATATGTACCGGTAAGTTAAGTCGAGCGGTTTCAAAAAGTAGGTCAATTCCGTTAAAAGGAAAGCTTAAAGGACTAACAGGTTCAAATAATGGGTAGAATAAAGGGTATTTTTGAGCACTTTTCTCATCTCCCCTAAGAGTTACAAGAAAATCGATTAGTTGTTTTGCTGAGTTTCTATCGTTAAACCAAAAATAAATCGGTTTATCTGTATGAGATACCATCTCAAAAGCAACTTGCAAGCATCTCCATTCTATGGGTATTTCAAGAGGATCTGACATAGCACCTGGAATCGTTATTTGGTCTAAGGCATCAGCAAATCTTACAGCTTCTTTAACATCATTAAGAGTCGAATGTCTTCTTTGATCTCCGATATTATCAACCCAAAAGGTTTGACCCGCAGAAGTATTGTAATTGCGCTTTCCAACACCAAATTCTGCCTTTTTGGAAAGATCGCGCCCATAAATAGCGAACTTCTTTCCCGCTTTTGAAATGAACTCCATAACTAAATCTGAAGGTATTTTTACCAAACTTCTTTTGCTATCCACATCTGCTCCAATAGTAGCAAAACGCGCCAACACTTCTTCGTGAGGTACGATCACACCAACATTTTTAAGAATATCTAGCGATTTTTGGTGAATTTTATCAATCTGTTCATCCTCAAGAATTTTAGCAAACATTATAGAGTACTCTTTTGTTGGCTTTTATACTTTAAATTATGTATGAAAGTGCACTATTTTATATTCAATAATCTAAAGAAATTAATAAGTTTAAATATTAATTTATCGTGAGACTCTAAATAGTTAATTATTCTAAGGTGAATTAACATACCAGTTCAAAATTTCATGGAAATATACAAGTGGTTACCTAAAACTAATTGTAAAGAATGCGGGAAGCCCACTTGCATGGCTTTCAGTTTGGATTTACTGCAGGGTAAAGTTAAGGTGGATGATTGTCCTCCCATTTTGAAGCCAAAATATAAAAAGCAATACGAAAAATTAAAGGAAATGCTTGGTTCAGAAGAAGGGCAACAAAAAGAACTGAGAATAAATGTAGACGAAGACCTTTGCGATGGGTGTGGAATTTGCGTGACCGTATGTCCTGTAAACGCGAGATATTGTCCCCCTAGTTTAAGTGGTAAAGCTCCAGAATATCCCCCTGAGAAACATCAGCTCTTTCAAGTGATAGGGGGAAAGTGTGAATTATTAAACCTTGAACATTGTCGAAGGTTGGACTCGGAGGGCCGAGAAAGAGAATGCCATGTATGTGAAACTTACTGTCCTCGCGAGGCGATTAAAATTGAATATGTATAACGTTTTAAATTTATAAAAAATTATTGAGGATTTAGCTATGAAAAGATACCCTTGTTCTGGTTGTTCGTTATTATGTGACGACATAATAGTTAAGAGCGATGGTCTATTTATTGATAAGATCATTGGCGCTTGTTTAAAAGGAAAAGAAAGATTTGATCAAGTTAGTGCTCAGAATAGAATTACAAGTCCGTTGATTCGAAAAAACAACGAATTGATTAATGTGTCATGGGAAGAAGCGCTAGCAAAAACTGTCGAGATCATCAAAAATTCTTCCGCCCCTTTACTTTATGGGTTTTCAAACGTAACTTGTGAGGCTCAAAGGGCTGGAATGGATTTAGCAAGAGAAATAAACGGATTTATCGATTCAAACGCTTCAATTTGCCAAGGAAAGATTTTAAATAAAGCAAAATCGCAAGGAATAAATTTGACAACGATTACGGAAATTATTAACAAAGGAGATTTGATTATTTTGTGGGGTGCAAATCCAGCAGAAACGATTCCTCGCCTTTTAAATAAGGTTCTTTTTTCCAGAGGTAAATTTCGCATGACTGGCAGAGAAATAAAGACTCTAGTAATCATAGACCCTGTAAAAACTGCCTCTTTTAGGGTAATGGGCGTGCGAGATCTAGCGCTAATTATTGAACCAGACAAAGATATTGAATTAATTCAGATGTTAAAAGAAGAATGTTGTAGTGCCGATAGCATCCCGTCTGGAGGTGTTGCCGGAATAGATAAAAGCGATCTTAAGCGTTTACTGCTCCACCTAACTGGCGCAGAAAACGGTGTAATCATTCTTGGACAGGGTGTATTACAACCTCACGCGGATTATGATCTTATAGAGGAATTGTTAGATTTGCTACAATTGATAAACGATAGGCAGGTGAAAGGTCGAATATCGCTGCTTTTACTGGGAGGACATTTTAATATGGCTGGATTCGATCATGTAGCGCTTTCTTCGTATGGAGTAAGCGGTAAATTACAATTTGAAAATAAAAAATTGGTTAAGTCAGAAGACACAATCGTTTCAAAAATTAATAAGGAAAATTTCGATTGTTCTATTATCGTCGGAACCGATCCTATCTCACATTTACCACATTCCTTAAGCTCCAAATTAGCAAGAAAGCCACTTATTCTCATAGATAACCATAGTTCAGCAACTTCACGAATAGCAGATGTAATATTACCAACATCAATAACGGGAATTGAAAGTAGTGGACTAGTTTATCGTATAGATCAAGTACCAGTTGAATTAAAAAAAATTTTAAATCCTCCTAATAATATTCCTTCGGACGAAGAACTACTGAACCAATTGATTAAAAAATTTAATGGAGGTGCCAAATAATATGGATTTTCTATTAAACACTATAAGAAAAATCGACAACGATCAAGTAAAAGAATATAGTTTTGGAAACGATCAATCTTTAGAAGAAAACTTAGCGATATCATTTATTAGTCCAAAAGATTTTGACAAACTCAATTTAGTTCCAAGCTTACATTTAAAAATATCATCTAAACAAAGGAATATTGTAGTAAAATTTGAAAAAGACGATAACATACCTGAAGGTACCATAACGATGCCCGTGTCAATATGGTCAAACCAATTAACACAAATATTAGAAGATGAACTCGTTTATAAAAACATAGTAGTAAGCGTGGAAGCAACGCGCGAGCCAATACTGAAATTTGAAGACGTTATTCAAAAAATCAGAGGTATCGAATAAGATGGCTAAACTACTTGTAAAAAATGGTTTTGTTTTTGACCCCATTAACAATATTGAAGGAGAAATAAAAGATATTTTAATTGAAAACGGAAAAATAGTGGAAAAGTTTACTAACAAAAACGATCTTAAAGAAATCGACGCTAAAGGAAAAACGGTTGTTCCATCGGCAGTGGATACACACACTCACATAGCTTCCCAGCAGGTAAACTGGGCGCGATTGTTGGGATCTGAAAATAAAGAGTTCCAAGAGATATGGAAAGGCTTATCTTTAGAGAATATTGCTAAAAGTTACATTTC
>JAUWNA010000100.1 GCA_030612905.1 Promethearchaeota archaeon | reverse complement strand
ATAAAAGAAAAGTAAAAAAAATAAAGATTTATGAGCTGATCAATTGAAAGAGAATGTTTGCGTGTGGTATAAAGAACTGATCTTTACTTTTAATTACCACAGTATGAAAGTATTCAGCTAACCCAAGGAATCCACGAATTACGGACTCGTCCTCCTCAAATTTAAACACAACTTTCGCTATGGCAGCGCTACCACTAAAAGTGACTTTATCGTAAACCCGCTCATCGATCAATGGAATTTTTAACTCATTTACAATTTCGTAGACCCTTTTTATAAAAAGCTCACGTTTTGGAATTGTTAACACCTATTAATATTAAAAAATAATTATTAAATTTTCAAATGAAATATGATATATAATATTATAAGATTTGGCACTTTTAATTGTTTTTTTTTTATAGATTTCAAGAAAATCGAATAAATAAAACTAACAAAATAAAGTTCAATCACTTATATTTTTTCTATATACCTATTCAAGTATTATAAAAAATTAAAAATAAAAATATAAATTAATATAATACAATTACTACTATAATAATAAAATTCTACTTATTAATAGAAAAAAATTAGAGGAATTGATTGAATATTGGTTTCTAAGGAATACAAAAAGATAGAACGCGTTGTTAACTTTATGAAAAAAGGTCTACAATCATTAAGTGACGATTTAGACGATACTGTTAAAGGTATAAACGATTTTATAAAATCGTTAAATAAGGCGCTAAAAGATTTGAAAGAAGTTTCATTAAAACCAGAGGTTCAAACTGTTAGTAGTTCCTCTAAAAGGGTTGTTGCTCCAGCAAGTGGATCAGCTAAAACTGTTGCTGCGAGCACATTATTTAGTTTATTGAGTGGTGGTGCCGGAGCAGCACAACAAGTGCCCGTTGCTACTACAGCGAGTGTAGCTCCCGCAATTGGTGTTCCTCCCAAGAGACCAGGAAAAAGTGGTCCTCCAAAAGCTCCAGCAACTGCTGGTCCTCCAAAGAGACCCGGAAAGAGTGGACCTCCAAAGGCTCCAGTAGCTGGGGGGCCTCCTAAGCGTGCTAATCTACCACCTGCTCCAAAATTACCTCCAACAGCTGGTGGACCTCCACAAGCTCCTAGTACGGGAGTTGTTCAAGCGCCATCCTTTGCTAAAAGACCAGCACCCCCTGCTGCACCAGTAGCAGGTGGTACCCCTCGACCCGCAGCGCCCGTAGCAGCACCTACTGCCGGAGGAGGCTTAAGTTCTTTACGCGATGAAATGTTAGAAGAATTAAATCGTTTGAAGAAAATTATGAGAGGAGAATAAAAGCAATTTTTTTCTAATATTCTTATTTTGGCTGTCATAATTCGCAAAATTTTTAATCCTAAAACAAGAAGACATTATTTGTGGAAAGAAAAGATTTTCTGGTGACTGAAAAAGACATTCCTATTGTTGTCCCTAAACGTTTAATGGTGTTTGCAGGTCACCCAGATGACGAAATTATTTCATGTGGCGGAACGATCCTTAAATATCAAGCATTAGGATCTGAGATTATAGTGGTAGTAGCTACAAGTGGGCTAGGTGGTTATGCTAAAAGCGCCCACAAGAAAGATATCTTAGAACAGCGAAAGAAAGAACTCGAATTAATCCGAACTGCTTTAAAATGTAAAGTTATCGAATTAGGTCATTCTGATTTGGAGGTTAAAAGAGAAATAATCTCTGAAGTGACAAATCTTATTAGAGATATCCGCCCACAAGTAATTTTATTACCCCACTTTTCAGATTTTCATAGAGTTCATAGAAATTTATCTTTAATTACAAGAGAAGCTATTTATCATTGTTCTACGGGAAAAGCTTATGGAGGACACGAGAGGAATTGGAAGCCCCTAGGCGTATATTATTACGAATCGCCCTCTTGTAAATTTCAATATATAGAAGGTTCAGTCTTTATAATTGTTAATATTGAAAAATATTGGTTAGAAAAGAAAGAGATTTTTAATAGGGTTTATAAATCTCAGAAAGAAGTGTTAGAACGAGTTCTGGATTGGGCTGAAGATACTTCAATTTTGCGTGGTAACGAAATTAATTCAAAGTATGGAGAAGCTTATATTCCGATGACAGAATACACTCCTTTGAAGATTTTATTAATCTAAAAATAAATAGGTTAATTGGAGAATTAAAAGATAAGTTATATTAATTAGATATAGTATAATAATAGAAATAATGGGCAATCTTACTGTTGTTTTGGATATTGGGCAGTTCTCGACAAAAGCTGGCTATGCTGGGGAAGATATGCCGACTCAAATCTTTTTTACGATAGTAGGAAAACCTAAATATAGGCAGATCGATTACGAACACGCGGGTATTAAACAAGACGAATATTATGTAGGGGATGAAATCCAATCGATAGGCTTGTATAAAGTTTTTTATCCAATAGATAAAGGAATAATCCAAGATTGGCTGTCGTTTGAAAAAATAATTGATTATATTTTCTACAATTTAAGAGTTGACCCCAGTTTAGTCAATGTTTTGTTTGCCGTGCACCCATTGTTTCCATACGGGGATATAAAACGGCTATTTGAATTATTTTTAGAAAAATACCAATGCAACGCGTTTTATCCCGTGTTAGACTCTATGCTTACTTTATATGCTGGAGGGTTTCAAACAGGATTGGTAGTTGAGATAGGGGATAGTATCACGAGAATAGTGCCAATTTACGAAGGATACAAGTTAGATCATGCAGTAAGGATACTTGAGATTGGTGGAAGAACTTTAACCAAGTATATGGAAAAAATATTAGGAGAAAGTGGTTTTTCAGCTGACTCTTCAATTAGAAAAGAACTGGTAAGGGCTCTCAAAGAAAAAGCTTGTTTCGTCTCGCTCGATTATAAAGAAGATTTAAAAAGAGCTGAACAATATGAAAAAGAGTATTCTTTACCGGATGGTTCTACCATTTCTTTAAGTAAAGAAAGATTTGCTGTACCTGAGCTTTTTTTTAATCCATCATTAGATTTGGAGGAAGATTCTTTAACAGAGGCCATTATGGACGTAATCGATATGTGTGACATCGATATCCGAGCAGATTTATTGAACAACATCTTCTTATCGGGAGGTTCTTCTATGTTTCCAAACTTTAAATCTAGAATGTATCAAGAATTAGAAGTTGAATTAGCACGGAGAAAAAAGAAGAACCAAGTTATCAAAATTATAGCACCGCGGGAACGAGTTTTCTCTGTTTGGGTTGGTGGTAGCATCTTAGCTAGCATTCCTGAATTTCAAAGCAATTGGGTAACGCGTGCAAAATATTTTAAAGATGGCATCCCAGAGAATCTTTTATAGTCGATCGATACTGATTGATAGTTCAAGATAGACTTTACTCGTTTTTAATTGTATTTTTACGACAAACGTGTTACAAGCGTATTACAATTTATTAAAACTATTACTTGGGTATTATATCTTAGTATAATATCATCTTAAGTGGTGTTTTTAAATATGACTAATATGGAATTAGGTCCTTCAAATAATAGTTTTGAACAAGCAAAAATCCTGAAAAAATATTATAAACCAGATTACTCTCAATTGTTCAACAAAATTAGAGACATTAAAGCCCCTATCAAAAAAGAAATATTAATCGGCTTAATTGACGGTGTTTGGCATTCAGAATTAGATTTAATAAGGATCGCAAAAAAGCAACATAAATACATGGGTGCCGTTACGCTGGGGACTATGATCCATTCTTTAAATCATAGTTTAAAAAATGACTATGTTGAAAAGAAAGACGTTAATGGAAAATTGTATTATAAGATCTCCGACAATTACGTGGGTCTTACTCGAGCTGCTTATAACAAATATACCGCCCTCAAGTTGTAAAGTCTTTTATTTATTTATTCTTTTTTTTGATGTTTATCTATTATCTTATCTTTTCACGCACTTATCATTTAAAATTTTATAGGCTTCGCAATTAGAACAAAATCCATTGACAGAATCGTCCTTAAAACTAGCGCTCCAACATTTTGGACAAATATAATAAGGTAGAGGTTTACCATTCTTTCTTTTCACGATTTTAAACGTGTTAAAACCACATATTGAGCAGAAGGAAGATTTTAATATAGTAATTCTACCCGTTTTTGGAACGGAGAGGTAAGTTTTGCAATTTTCATCTGAACACGCGAGAAATCTTTTCTTTTGTGAGGTCGTAACTAGCTTCATTGGAAATCTTTTACATATTGGGCAATTAGCAGTAGTTATTGGAAATCTTTTTTGTTTAAAGTCCTGTTGCATTGCTGTTTTTAAATTAGTTTTAACGCTATCAAATCTTAATGTAATAGCATTTTTGTTGTTAATAAACTTATCAAACAATTCAAGGAAAACTTTTTTTACAATTTTTATCACATCTTCTTTAGACTTCCTTTTTTCTTTTACATCTTCAAGTAATTTTTCCACAAATCGCGTAAATTCAGGTTTTAAGAATGGCAACCATACTTTTATTAACTCTTGTATTATAAATTTGCCCCACTCCGTTATTTTGAAATGGTTTTTGTCAATTCGCAAGATTAATTTGCGGTCGATAAGAATTTTAATTATAGTAGGACGAGTCGATTTAGTTCCTAGATGTTCTCTCTCCATTAATCTCAAAAGAGAAGTGTCTGTGTACTTTGGTGGGGGCTGAGTTTCCTTTACGTTTAATTGAATATTTTTAATTGGAAGTTGTTTTGCTTCGATTTCTATCGTTGGCTGGTAGCTTTTCTTTAAAAATGGCGCAATTTCGTAAAAACCACTTGACACTAACGAAACCAATCGCGATGTAAATGGTTCTTCTTTTATAGACATTTTTAAAATTGTCCTCGATTCTTTTGCTTGTTCTCCGAAAAGAGCTAAATAATGTCTAGCTAACATATCGTAAACTCTTTTTTGAATTTTTTGTTCAAATTTAGAACTATTTTGTTCCAAGCTCTCTAAAGGAGTAATGGGAGGATGGTCTCCAGCATCTACTTTCCCAATTGTAGGCATTACGCGTTTTTTAGCTAGCAATTTTGAAGCGTAAGTTCCATAGTTAGTGTGAAGTTTAAACTTATCTAAATATTGGGTATGGTTAAAACTTGCTTGATATTTATCGCTATCGGTCCTAGGATAGGAAATAATCTTGTTTGAATAAAGAGCGTTCATGGCGTTCATGGCAGCATTTGCGGTAATCTTTAGCCTCCTAGTTAATAAAACGAGCGCTTTTGAAGTATTTAAGGGCATCGGAGGGTTTATAACATTTGAATTTTTACTATTGCTCAATATTATAGCAATTTTTTCATTTTTTATTTTCTGATGGATGTTTATTGCTTCAAGTTCTTTCTCTTTAATAAAAGGGTTCTTATCATGGAAGGCTTTAATTACATGAATCTTATAACTTAAATTCGCTTCTATTGTCCAATATGGTTCGGGTACAAATCGCTCTATTTCTTGATCCCTTAAGAATATTAAATATAGTAGAGAAGTCTGTACTCTTCCTACCGACACAAATTTAGCATTAATCTCGTTTAATAAAGGTCTAAACGTATTAGTGACTTCTCTAGTGCTTGAAAACCCGATTACAGCGTCAATTATGGCTCTCGCTTCACCTGTCTCACCCCAACTCCACTTAGGATTTATCAGATTGGAATATTTAGAAATAATCTCTTTTTTTTGTAGTGAGCTTAACCATAGCTGACGCACTCTAATAGTTTTATTAGCTTTAATAACAAACGGTAAGGCGTCAAAAAGCCCAATGTTACATCCTTCAATATCCGCATCGGTACCGATTACGCATTCATCGCACAATCTAGCGTACTCTTTTAATGCGTTAATATATGGCCTTGAGTAACTCTTGGAAGCTTTCTCAATTGCATTTGGATTCGTAATTATTTCCCTAGAATTAGATTTCGTCCAGCTTTTAAATTGATCGGTGTTTTTATACTCTAAAATATGTCCCCGGAGAGGAACAACGTAAATATCTTTAGAATTTACTCGATATACATTTAAGAATTTTGTTTTGTTTATTATCGTAACTGGACCTAATGCTTCGGCTATTGCCTTTGCTGCTTTATTTTTTTCCGATATTATTAAAATCGTCATTAAATTATTTTTCTTTTACTAAATTGGCTTTTATATTAATGTAATTTCATTCGATTATAAAAGTTAACAGAAACTTAAATTACTAATTGCTTGCTTGCTTATAAATAAAAAATCTCAAGAGAAATAAGATAATTTACCTTATTATAATTTTTTATTATGTATTTGTTATTTTCATTACTTAGCTACCAATAACCAGGATAGGTTTCAAATTTATTACTTTGGTAAAGTAAAACTAAACTCGGCTCCCTTATTCCTTCCTTTTGATTCCACCCAGATTTCACCACCGTGCACTTCAATCATTCCTTTACTAATATATAGTCCTAATCCACTTCCTTTTTCAAAAGCAGAATAGCTTTCAGTGGCTTGTCCAATTGTAACAAATTTACCAAACAATTTCTCAATTTCTTTGAGAGTTAACCCCTTTCCGTGGTCCTTTATTTTAAAAAGAAAATTTTGGTTTTCTTCCAAAACATTAATGTTAATTATATCGTCGTTAGAAGAGAATTTCACGGCATTTGATAAAATATTCGAGAATACTTGTGTGATTCTAAAACGATCCACTATTAGTTCAAGATCTTCGGGGACATTTAAGTCTATAGCTATATTTTTTTGACTTATCTGATATTCCAATTCAGAAAGACAATCTGTTATTATGTCGTAAATGTTTTCGACTTTCTTAATTATTTCGATTTTGCCCGCATCGATTTTCATCACATCCAATAACCGATTTATGTAACTTTCCAAACGGGCTACGTTGCTTAATACTCGATTTAAATCTTTTTTAATATCGTCTTTTAAATCTTTCTCTCTTAATAATATTAAATCTATATATCCACCAACAGATATTAACAGAGTCTTCAAGTCGTGGGCGGCAATGCTAATAAAATCAGTTTTTAATCTATCTAATTCTTTTAGTTCTATATTTTGCTGCCTTAACATTCGCTCTGATTCTTTCAATTTCTCTTCTG
>JAUWNA010000391.1 GCA_030612905.1 Promethearchaeota archaeon | reverse complement strand
AATAAAAGCACCACCATGTATCCAGAACATTACTGGGCGTTTATTATTATCTGCGGCGGGCGTCCAAATATTAAGCGTTAAGCAATCCTCACGTTCGGGTTTAAGTTTACCCGTTAATTCTTCGAGCTGAGTGTAACCCTGAAAAGCACAAGAACCGTATTTGATAGTATCGAGCACATCATCCCAATTCTTTTTCGCAACGGGAGGAGAGAATCGTAAGTCGCCTATAGGAGGTTCCGCATATGGGACTCCTTTAAATATTTCTAATCCGTTTTCCTTAATGCCTTGGATTTTACCAGATTTTGTTTCAATAATAACCGTTTTATTCATAATCTTTCATTCTTTTTATTATAATTATTTAATATTAGTTGTTAAATTATAAAAGCATACTTCTTTAAAAAAGACCTAATTAATAAGCTCCTCGACGTTTGTAGCTCCATTTTCTTATAAATTTCAGTATAGAATTTCACGGGAATTGATTTTAGGGCCCAATCTTTTGCGAGTGAAATAAAATTATCTGTTGCCCATGGTATGTATCCAACATATCGTGCTCCAGATTTACACGAGATAAGATGAGCTACTCGTTGTGAGTGTAAATCGTCAATGTTTCTTGATAGCGCAAATCCATGGCCTTCTACAGGATTTCCAATTGAAAAGATCTACCATTTCCCCTCGAGAGAAATTCTTTTATTTTTACGGAGCATAGCCACGAGTTAGAAAAAAGTTTTATAAGCTTTACACTCTAAATTTTAAAGCCATTTATATAATTCTTAAGAGAATAAGAGCTAAAACTTGTTCTTAATTTAATGATTGAATGGCTTGTAATAACTATTTATTAAAACCTTTAAAAAAATATGAAAAAAAGATTAAAAAGTTAAACTTTGAGATTTTTTCCGCAACTTTGACAAAAACCAGTATATGTTTTTATTTGAGACCCACAATTTGGACAGAATTCATGAGATTTTTTAGGCAGTATTTCTGCTATTTTTCTCTCAATTGGTAAAAGATTTATCCTATTTATTTCATTACCGCTTTTTAAATCCTTGAGTATAACGATACCATCGTTTCTGATTTCAAAATACTTTTTAATATTTTCTGGATTCGTTTTGTAAAGTACTCGGTTCAAATATAAGATTAAAAAGAATGAACCTAAAGTAGCTCCGATTATGATTCCTATTACAGGAAACATCGCCTGAAAAGGTATATCTGAATTAAAAAAGATTATAAGGGCCACAATATAAATAATTAGAAAAATTCCTGCTAGAATTGGTTTTAATTTCTTAGTTACATATCTATCTTCGATTTTTAACCCTTTTTCAAGATATGGTTTACATTTCTCACAAATTGAATAATTAATACTATAGAATTTAGCACCTTGAATACCCAAAACTCTTCTATATGTAAATTTTATTAATTGGTCATTAGATTGGTGACATCTAACACACTTATTTAACAATTCAGGTTCATTAATTTCTGATTCCATAAGTCTCTCCTTAATTTATTAATTTTAGAAATCATTCATTTCATTTTATTACACAAACTTGTCTAACCAAAGATCTCTGCAGAAATGGCCAAATTCGATTCCTCTTGTATCTTTATAATTTACATAAATACGTTTTAATGCTCCAGCATTTGCATTTAATATATGAACGAGCCGATTTTTACCAAAACGAGGAGGTTTATTAATATCCGTTCCAAATTCTTCCCATGGAATGAATTGTGCAATCAACCCCATCTTTTTTTTTCGTGCCTTATATCTTATGTATTTACCTTTCTCTTTTGATGGTTCTAGTTTAGTTTGTAAAGCAATTCCTGATTTCGTTGCTAAAACATAGGATTTCCATTTTATTGTAGTATTTCCAGCTACAGCTTTAACATTACAAAAAGTACTGTATTTAATATCATCTCCTTCAGGTATTACTTCTGAAAGATTTGAACTATCAATTGGTACAAATATTTTTGACATTTAGATTCACATCAAATTTTTCTGGATTTTTTAATTATTTGTCTGTATTTTAAAATATGAGGTTTTTATTTATAAATTTATATACAAATTTCCAAAATATTTAAAAAATTTTAAGATAATAATATGATATCTAAAACGACAATAATTAAATTAAAAAAAAATAGGGTATGTTAAAATGTTACAACAATCGTTAATAGGAGAATGGATGTACCGTTATGGATTTGCAATAGTTATTATTGGATGTCTAGTAGTACTTATTGCTATCTGTGCATATGCTTTAATCAAAAAGAAATCTTCAGATATTGGATACAAAAAGCGTTTAGAAGAAAAACTAGCTGAGAAACAGAAGAAAGAGAATAATACATGATTGTTCATTTAATCGTTTCATAAAAGAAACGCTCCTTGAACAACAACCAAAAATTGTATTTTAAATTAAATAATTATTTCTTTTTTTATTTTAAAAATTAAAAAAGGTTTGAGGTGTACTTTTAAAACATTTCTATAAATAAAAAAGATTTAACTATTTTTTTTTATTTCTAAGGTTATTTTATCAAAAATTTTATGAATAGAGCTATAGATATTGAATTTACCGTCTTCCAAAGCGCTTTTTACAATTTTATTTACTTCGTTTTCGTCTACAAAATTTTCCATGATAAGCTTTTCGACTTTAGTAAAAAGAAGTTCTTTAATTTTGTAAGAAAAGCGATTTTTTTTCTTTTCGGTAATACTCCCTGAAAGTTCAACATGTTCTTTATGATCCCAAATATATTGGAGAAGTTCGTCTATACCCTCGCCACTGATTGCATCAGTCAATACAACAGGGGGTCGATATCCGCTCTGAAAAATCGTATCGTCGAGCATCATTTCAATTTGTACGGCTATGTCTTCTCCTCCTAAATCCTTTTTGTTAACGTCGTAAATATCTCCTATTTCAATAATCCCTGCTTTTTGCATTTGAATGACATCCCCATAGCCTAGAACTAGGATTACAACAACAGTATATACTAAATTGTACACATCGAATTCAGCTTGTCCGACGCCAACAGTTTCAATAATTATTATATCCATGCCAAAAGCTTCGTATAGCATGGAAATGTCAAAAACTGCCCTTGAAATTC
>JAUWNA010000036.1 GCA_030612905.1 Promethearchaeota archaeon | reverse complement strand
GGGATATAATTGACCTTAAATATAGATGTATTCGAATTAGGAAAACCCGAAAGTTTTACCGATTTATTAAGTCAAATCGAATTTATATCAAAAGACATTAAGAAATGGTCCGATGAGATCACCACGACCAACGAATTAGCTCGACAACATAGAGAGCTTATTAGCGAAAGTAATACTAAAGACGCTTTCCATAACATTTCTCAAAATATTATAGATTTATCAGAATTAATCCAGAAAAAAATACAGGGGGTCTAACTATGGAGAATGACATGCTAATTACTGAGGAAAATATGTTTGATCTGAGGGATCGGGATTTAGCTGGAATGGAAGCGACTCTCAAAGCGCTTGATATGGAGATAACTCTTGAAGAATTACCTCAAAAACCAGTAGTTTATAAAACCTGTAGGTGCGGTAATGCTCTTTTCGAGAGCCCTGAAGGGCAATTTAGATGTGGAAATTGCGGAAACATAAAATATAATAAAACGGGAGGTCTAAGAGATGGAATCTAGTTGTGTGGTTGGAAAAGAAGACGCTTTAATTCGCTATTATATAAATTGCTGTTGCCTCTTCTGCAGGTATAAAAAAGGATTTATCTCTGAAAGGGAATATTATGGCGACGGTTCTGGAAGCGATGAAATACTCCTTATTAAAAATTGCAAGGACCAAATAATGACTCCTTCCTATCAAATTGTATTTTGTCCAAAATGTAAATTAGTGGAGGGCTAAGAACTTGACAAGAGCGACAATAAAAGAAAGTAAAAGGGAAATTATCGTAAGTGTATTTAGATTAGCCCGACCTCCCAAAATCCTTACTTATTTTCTTAACTTAGGAGCCGTTTCTAAACGATCCTACATACAAGAAGCAGACGATCCGTTCAATTATATTGCTAAAAATCGCGATCAACTCGTTAAAGAGAACGAAGTTTTTTTAGAGAAAATAAAGGAAACGAAGAAATTGGAGGTTTGTTAAATTGGCCACGACCCAAAAGCAGAATGCTGTTGGTCCTATTATAGAACCTAAACGCGATCTAATCGACCAAATCAGAGACGAAACCCTTGCTGAGATCGATAATTTTCTCAAATATATGAATATTCCTTTTGATTATTTACCGGATTTCCTCTTAAACCCTGCTATTTATCCCGGTAAAATAATTGGCCTTAAGCAAATAATTGAAAGATTTCTAAACGTAACAATTTCAAAATATTATTTTAAAATCCAGCAAGAGAAATTGTCCGTTAAATTTGTAATTAACACGGTAAGGGCAAATCTATTTCAAGGCGACAGGTACGTTAAGAGATTTAAGAACATCACGGTGGCAACCAGAGGGGGGGATGATGCCCGAAAGGCTATAGGTCCGAGTAGAATCGATGAACCCCTTCGTTCATTACCTATAAAAAATAAGGCCCATAGAGCTAAGTCAAAACCAAAACCAAAAAAGAGAGCCCCTAAAATTAAAACTTTCAAAGTCTATAGAGAAGACGCCAAATTAAGGGGATCGTGCGCGTATTGCGGTGCTTATATCAAAATAAGGCATACTTCCAACTTTATTCACGTTAATATATGTCAAAATCCAACGCATCATCATTTTTGTTCAAAAGAATGCAAAATAAACTGGATATTTGGCTTAAACGAAAAAACATCTCAGGAGGAATAATATATTGGAAGTCTTTATAAAAAAAATAGTCAATTATAGTGAATACACTAAAGATTGGTATAATTCTTGGTTAATTATTGACCTCTATTCGAAAAGATATCATAGAAAAAAAGAATACGATTATCTTGCAGTTTTTGCATTAATCAAAGATACAATAATAAAGGAGGTAAAGTAAATTGACTGAGAATAAAAAACAATTGAGTTTATTTGGAGGTTTTACTGAAATAAAAAATAAAAATTGTCCTTATTGTAATAAATTATTAAAGATCGTAGATTCCCGGCATTTGCTTCATTGTTCTAATTACAGAAAAACTCTACCTGTAAAAGAACAAAATCACCTTAATTTGCTTGATTCAATTTTAACAACCTCTAACTTATACTTACCTAAAGGGATAGCTGAACTTAATTTACCTAATGGAGAAAAATTAGACTTTATTTTTGTTGATGGTAAATTCTGTGGATTTTTATCCCAATTAAGTAAAATATTAAGAGAGGAATATGATACCACTAAAAAAAGATATTATAGACTCTGCAAAGAGGAATTAGCTCCTAACTATTATGGAATAACATATCAAAAAAGGATAACTAGAAAGCGTCTTCTCAGAGATTTTGGGAAGGGACAAAATGTCCCCACGCTTTCTGAGTCATCTACCTACGTTCTATTAAGAGAAGACGACATGATTTATTTAGCCTCTAGAGCAACCTCTAATACCTCAAAATTAACAACAAAATACTTGATTGATTACTCCTTGAAAGCAAAAAAGTGGATCTCTGATTTGATATATAAATTAGGAAAATGCAATAATCGAGAATTCCTCTTTCTATGTGCATGGTTGCGATTAGGTTATGCATTAGACGAGATTACACCTCAAAGATGGTATCGTTTACCTAATACTACTAGAAGAGTTGACTTTAGACTTCATGAAGGAGAGCTTCTTGTAGAAATTGATGCAAGAGATCTAGAATTACATGATCCTCTTCGAGATAAAACAACAGATCGTTGTTTTTTTTCAAAAGGAAAATTCGTCATAAGATTTCTAAATTCTGAAATTGACAAAAATCCCTTAAAATGTGTGAGAGAAACGATTAATATTGCCAAAAATCAAGGGATTTATATTAAACAACAAGTACTCCCAACTTTTATCAAAGGATTTATACCAAATAAAGTAGACGGAGGGACTAACTAATGATGATAAACAAGAGAATGGGATTAGTGAAGGATTTTGTAGTGCTTACTTTTTTCGATCACAGTTTCACTTCTTTTGGTCAAAATAAATCGGGGAATTCCCCCGGTATAGTAAATAAGAAAGGAACGCTTTTATGGGATAATGTATTTCCCCTGAATTTTTGTTTTAAATTATATAATGTTCGCTTCTCCTCAATTTTATCGTTAAAATTATCTCTGTCCCTTTTCTTAGCTAAAATAATTACGCGTCTCGTAGGGGTACTTAGTAAGGGTTCGACACCTTTTCGGGACCGACATATAATTTACTATAATGAGGTATGAAAAGAATTGAAAAGAAGTTTTTATGTGATTATTAATCAATATGGGCTTGTTAAAGCAACTAAATCGGAAGGAGTTGTGAGAGCTAAAGAAATCCAGGTCCAAGTGAACCTTAACATTCCCAATAAAGCTTTTACCAAACCTCAATTTGAAGCAAATTTAACGATAAGGGAAGACCAACTCCCGGATATCGTTCAAGAACTCGACATAGAACTTATAAGATTGAAAAAAGGCGAAGAAACTGAGGTGCCTAACTAATGTACAACGAGATTTTTAACCTGGACGATTTTGAGAACGAAGGGATAGACAATTCCAAAGGTCCTATCGAAGTGGAGTTTGAATTTCCTACGCCAAAAGAGAAGCTTTCTTTAGACGAAATGATGAGGAAATACGGGTTCATAATTTTTAAAGAATGTCCTAAAGCAAATCAGGAGGTTGAGAAATAATGCAAGAAGTGAGATATATGGTAAAGTACCACCTACTAATGCTAAATTCTTTAAAAAAGGCGTTAATAGGTATAGAGGATAATCTAACACACGACAAAATTTTAAAATGTTTAGAAAAGAGATTAGAAGCGTACTTTAACGATTGTAAAACGCATTATCCTAAATCCAAGTTTTTTATTAATTTTCAAATTATAAAAAAGGAAAGGAATTTTTATCAACCAGAAACAACGCCATTGGAGGTTTGTCATTAAGATGTGTTATAGTTTTAACGTTCAAGGGATAATATTTAAGGATCTTGACGAGCGTAGGGAAGTCGTAGAATCTATAGGGCGATTAAACGATTGGATTTTTGACGAAATTGCTTATTATCAAAACGATCCAAAATTATCTAAAAAAATAGTGAGAACGAGAAATAAACTCCCAATTAATCTTTAAAGGTGCTAAAATCGTGAATAAAAAGCTAAAATATTTTTTAATTGTATCAGGGTATTTCGCCGTATTTATCCTAACTTTCGTTTTTACGGGAGGTTTAGAGGCTCTACTTCAGTTCGCAACCGAAAGCACAAAAACTATAGAAGAAATAATTATCAAAATGATTACTAAACTAGGGGGTCTCCTACCGTGAGCGAATCTAGTCCAAAAAATATATACGAGCCATGTTCAAAATGTAGCGATGGGAAAATGATCCATCCTGAACTCTATGTTTACGAATGTAACATCTGTGGGTTCAAATATAGAATAAAACCCGCAGCTAAAAAAGAAGATACGATCGAGATATTACAAAAAAGCATTTTAGAGGTTCGAAAGTAAATGTTCTGTTTCAGAACGATAGCAGGAATCAGGCCCGTAATAACTTTTCCATTTCCATTTTTTAATCACTTAAAATATTTTCCGGGTTTGCCTGAGTCTATTGAAAAATTAAATATTAAAATAAAAGAAATGAGCAAAAATGGCTAATATAACAATTAATAAAAACGAGTTTGAACCAAAAGCATATCTAACTCCAATTCAAATGAAATTAATTGAAACGATACAAAGGCTTGGGCCATCAAACCGAGCCACATTAGTAAGAGAACTGAAGACTCCAAGAACTACGATATACGACAATCTAATTAAATTACAAAAAAGAAAGATAATTAAAAAGTCCAGAGATAACAATGGAGAGCGCGGTAGGCCCATGGTCTATTGGAAGCTTAAAAAAGGGTGGTCAGAACGATGAGCGAATTAAAATGTGAAATATGCAATAACGATATTTGTTTGAATAATACGACGGAAAAGCCTCTAAGATTGTGTTTAATCGATACAATAGGAAGAATATGTCCTAAATGTGGATTTAATAGAGCAAGGATATTATATTTTCCAGCAGGTGGGGACTCTACGGGAATGGTTGAATGTTGGTTATGTCAATATAGGTGGTAAAATAATGAGCGAAGAAAGGGACGATGTAATTAGACAAGAAAAACAGCGATATAGAGACGCTTATGGAGAGCATTGGAGAATTAAATGGGATATGGATCAAAACAAAAAGAAATTAGAGTGGGAAAGGGAGAGAGCCAAATGAGTGATTATTTACACGCAAAAACAGAGAATGTTCAAAAACTTTTAGATAATTGTTTAAAAAAGCAAAAACAAGAACTAATCGGGGAGTTCGTGAAAATAGGAGATAGGATCATAGAACAAATAAGAATGAGATACGGAAGAGATTCAAAAGGTTCTGAATTTTTGGTAAGAATTTTTAAAGACGAAATTAAGAAATTAAAGGAGGGGGCGCTAGATTGACAACAACAAAGAAAAAACCGATGCAGAATATAACTATCAACATTCCTAAGATATACGACGATAACATCCAGAAGCTAATAAAAAATAAAATAGTTCCAAACAGATCCGCAGCGATAAGAATTGCTATAAGAGAGTTCTTACACATCGAATACGAAAATCTAAAATTGTTAGGTTATTTTAATTAAAAATTTTCCGGATATCCTGTAAAAAGATCTTTTACAGGGCCAGAAATGGAATCTACCATAAAAATCGAAAACATGGAGGAATAAAAAGAAAAAATGGCAATGAAAATAATTACGATAAATTTACCAATCCAGTATATAGAGGCAATTCAATCGCTACAAGATGCAGGGAGATGTCCTTCTAGAAGCCAAGCGATACGAACGGCACTTAGGGAATTTATAGGAGAAGAACTAAAAACGTTCAACAATCTTGAAACTAATACCTTTAAAAAAATAATCAGAAGTGGAGCGATGAAACATTGAAGATTGTCACCGTAAATGTACCTGAGAGCTATCTAGGCGCGATAAACAAACTAATAGGTGAAAATGGACTTTATCCAAGCAGATCCGAACTCATAAGAGTTGCAGTTAGGGATTTCTTATTAAGAGAGATTAAAATGGCTAATAATATGGCCAAATATAACGAACAAGAAGATGAAGCAGAAGAAGATTTTGACGAAGAGAATTTCGTTAGAGTTCCAATTGAAAAAGTTAACGAAAAGTCTGAGCCAATCCGAGAGTTTAAAGCTTACAAAATCATCAAACGTTTAGAATATAATACTTCAACTTCAAACACCGATTATAACGGAGATTTACGCAATCAAACCCAAACTACTGAACATGACGACTATAAGATGGAAGATAAGGAGTTTCCTAGTTTCGAGGAGATTGAGAAGATTAAACCAAACATGCAACAACTAAGAGAAACTTATCCTAATTTACCGGATTTCAAATTTATAAACGAGAGGTTATTCTAAAATGGCAAAAAAAACTAAAAAAGAAGAGAAAGCGCAATTTACGATAAAATTAGAGAATAGTAAAATTCTAAAAACCATTGTGGAAACGCTTTCAAAAATCTTTGACGAGGCTAATTTCATAGTCTCACCAAAAGAGCTCACTGTAAAAGGAATGGACCCCTCGCGAATTTGTTTGATTGAGTTAATTTTCAAAAAAGGAGATTTTGACGATTACGAATGCAATGGGGTATGTAAAGTCGGATTAATGTTAAGCGATTTCGATAAGATACTGAAACGAGCTAGTTCAAACGACGCTTTAGAGTTAAGTTTTAAAGAGGACGAGCAGAAAATAAAGGTTAGAATGATTCGAAAAGAATCAGACAAATCAAGAATCTTTAGCTTGGTAAGTTTAGATTTGGACATAGAAGACCCGCCTTTGGACAATCTTAATTCTCTAGAGTATCCCGCAACTTGGTCCATTGATACAGATTTTTTCATCGAAGCAATAAAAGACGGAGATATATACTCCGAAGTTCTCAACATTAGAGCAATAGAAGATCTAGGATTAACGTTCACTTCCTCAGGAGCAATTGGAGAAATGGAGTATTCGTTAGGGTTAGACGATCTCTTCGATCACGATCTTTCCTATACCCAAGAAGGTTCTTTTTCAATAATATTTCTGAAAAGCATTATGAAACTTAGCGATATTACTGAATCGTTAGAAATATCTGCAAAAACTGACCATCCGATTAAAATGATCTTCAAATTACTTGAGGGTGCTAAGTTGAAATATTTCTTAGCGCCACGCGTAGAGGATATGTCCAACGAAGATACGGGTGATTTTGAAGAAGACTCCGAAGAAGAAGAAAAAGAAGAGAACTCAGAAGACGAGGAGGAGGACTAAGATGGCGATTAAAGAAACAATATCAAATCATTCAATTGTCCAATGCGATAATTGCGGCCAATCTTTTTGCTCAAATTGCAGGCCAAAACACCGATATATAAAATGGACGCTTTGTCGAAAATGCTACGAACCGATAAAACAGCGTAGAGATAAAATTAATGAATTCGTTAAAAAACGAAAAGAACAATACAAATTAAAAACGCAATACATGGGCTTTGGGATTTCTTTAAGATTAACTAAAGACGTTAAAGTAGCGTTTGAAATGCTTTCTAATTGTTACGATGAAGCAGTGATTTTGCTGACTGAAGATAAACTCATCATAAAGAGCTTAGACCCTTCTAAGATCACGATAATAAAATGCGAAATACAAGACAACTTATTTCAATCTATTCTTAAATTAGAAGTCCCAGAACTTAGATTAGCGTGGGATCTCAACGATTTAAATAAGATAATTAGTTGTTTTCAAGACGACCAACAAATAACGATTTCGAGAAGGTCAGGAGAAAAAAAGATACTTTTTTCGAATAGCGACTTTATTTTAACGTTGAAAGACGATTTAGGCGATATAGATGAGGAATTTTTTGAAAATTTAAATAAAATCGATTATCCATTGGACTTTAAACCAGATCCAATTAAATTCTTTAACGCTCTCTCAGCATGTAAAGTAATCTCAGAAGTATTTGAAATCGTTTATGAAGGGAAAGGTTTATGGTTGAAAGCAGAGAGTTCAAATATTTCACTCGTTTACTCATTTAACTGTTCTATCAAACATACTGACGATAAAATCGATGTAGGGGGAAATACAGAGATACTCACATCTTTTTTAAAAACTTTAATAGAAATCATCAAAACTATGAAGACTTCGATTAATACGGATAAACCTATTCGCTTAGACATTGAAACTAACGATAATATTAAAATTACTTATTATGAAGCTCCCAGAGTCCAAGATGCCAAATACGATGACGAGGATTAATTCTAAATTTTAAATTTATATTTTTTTATTTTATTTCGATTCGAAAAGTCCGGTTATCCTGGAATCAAATCGATCACAGGACCGAAATATTATGGCAGCAGAAACAAAGGTGAATGTAATTACGACTCGTAAATCAAATAAAGAGAAAATAATGGATTATTTCAAGGATAATCCTAAACGAATCAGTACAACAGAATTAGCTACAGAAACAGAAATAGGTTTCTCAAACATTAGTCGCTATTTGAAACAACTAGAGGTTGAAGCCAAGATAAAAAGAGAGACAGTCCAAGAGGGCAAAAAAAGATTTGTATATGTCAAACCTACGACTCGTAATAATAACTCTAAAGCAAAAATTCCAGATTTGAAGGATGTTAAGCCTAATAAAGACGTTAAAATTACGACTCATAAGGAGAAACAAACTACGACTCGTAATAATACTTCAAATAATAACGCGTTATCTATCTCTCAAAAGCGTGAACACTTAAACCCCAAATTTATTGAAGCGATGGGACAAGAACTCAGATTATTTGGTACGACAATACCTATAGATAAAAAACAAGAGATCGTTAATTGGGTATTTAAGAACGTACAACATCTTTACGATGGCATATATAATTACCAAAGAATCTGGAAAACTAGATATAAAAATTATTTAGTAAACATGCCTGATTCTCCTGTTATTGAAAAATTTCAATCGATGTCTGCTGCGTTAGAATTCATTAAAAAAATCAAAATATTAAAAGAGGAATTGGAAAATGCAAAAAATGGAAAATAAGAAAGAAAATATGTATTCAGATTCCAAAAAGCAATGGAATTGCTTCGTAGGATGTAGATATAATTGCGCTTATTGCAAAAAGAGTTTTCAAGCTCAAATGAAAAGACAGAAGCCCGTAATTGATAAGAATGGAAAACAGAGGGGCTGCCAATTATGTTACGATTACATCCCGCATTTCCACGAAAATAGGTTAAACGACTCATTACCACGAACAAAGGGGGATGAATTTATTTGGGTAGGTTCTTCAGGAGATATCTCGTTTATTAAATATCCAGATATGTTAAAAATTCTTAAAAAAATAGAGGAATATCCTAATAGAACATTTTTCTTTCAAACAAAAAATCCAGATTTCTTTCATAAATTTATATTTCCTATAAATGTAGTGTTAGGAATAACTTTAGAATCAGATATTTATTATAGGGAGATCTCAAATGCACCATTTCCATACGATAGAGCTCATTCATTTGAACAATTAGATTTTCCAAGAAAGTTCATAACGATAGAACCTATTTTAGAGTTTAACTTTTCAGTCTTTTTAGGATGGATTCAAGAATTAAGTCCAGAGAGAATTTATATCGGTTATGACACTAAAAAAAATAATTTACCTGAACCAAGTCTAGGAAAAACTAAGAATTTAATTTTAGAATTAGAACGATTCACGAAAGTAAAAACAAAATACATGAAAAATACGGTATAGAGGTTCAAATTTAAATGAAAAGACTTAGCCCTGGAATTAATTCTCCGGGAGGAAAATGGAGATTATTGCTTGAGATTTTAGAGAAAATTCCATATCACGAATATTATCTAGAACCTTTTTTGGGCTCGGGGATTATCGGATTAAACAAACCTAAGGCTAGATATAATGTTTTCAACGATAAATACTACGAGATTTATAATTATTTTTACGTTTTAAAATATCGTTATAAAGAATTCAGAAAAGCTAAAAAAGGGATATTTGGTTTAGTATGTGAAAAATTATACGAAGACATAAAAGAAGGGATCGTTAAGCCAAGAAATAGGGTAGAAAGGGCCGTAATTTTTAGGTATATGAATAAACTAACGAGAGCCGGGTTAAATCAACTTCTCAATAAAAGTTTTCGAGGTATGATCCCTCCGACGAATGCCAAGAAAAACGTAGTTGAGAAAGTAAAAAAAGAATTTAAAAACGCTCAATTTAAAGGGATTCGAGTTAACAACACTCGGCCATATACTAATAACGATAATGGTCTACTTACTCCAATAGATATTAATGTAATTGACAGACTTCATTACGTGACTTTAACTTGTAAAGATTTCCGAGAAGCTTATAATATCTTTTATCAAAAATACCACGTTGAAAGGAATCTTTCTAAAGAATGTTTTATGTATTGGGACCCTGTGTATCCCGGAAAAGAACATCCTTATTTTCATAAATTTAAAGATAAAGATCATTTAGATGTAATTGAAATTCTTTTAGAAACGCCATTTCGATTTTTGTTAAGTATTGGAGGCGATTGTAAACTATATTTAGATGCTTTTAGGGAAGTAAATTATTTTATTGAACCTATTATGGCAAAATATTCTACAAACGCGCGTCACCAAAAAGAAACGCGCGAATATCTCGTAATGAATTACGACATTAAAAAACTTCCTA
>JAUWNA010000555.1 GCA_030612905.1 Promethearchaeota archaeon | reverse complement strand
ACTGTCTTCAGATTCTTGTTTCATTTTTTGAAAAGCAACATTAGCACTGGCAGAAAACGCCTCAACCGAAAGTGGTAAATTTCGACCACTAACCTCCCTAGCGTCTAAAGTTAAACCTGATGAGTTTACAAGACTATACCTTATATATATAGGGTTTTGTATTGAGTCTAAAACATAACTTATAGCCGGTAATAGATTTGTAGAATCATATTTTTCTGGAGAGTAAGATACGAAAGGAACTTCAGACCCCATACCAAAGAGGTAAATCGCACTTCGTACTTTGTTTGAAAAATATTCAAGATCTCGCTCAGTTTCATCATTACTACCAAAAAAATCTCCTAATTTCTGTTTTATATAGTACATAGAACTTGCTAAATTATCTGCATCTAATGGCCATTCTTTGTGATAATCATGAACGATGGTTAAGAGAGTTTGATTTATTCTAATCGTTATTAAACAAACCTTATCAAAGAATGAAAACGAAATAACTTGATCCTTAATATTCATATCTTCCCAACTTTCTTCGCTCGCTGAAAAAGCCGCTGAAGCTAAACTAGTAATACGATTAGGATTTATCTCAATATCACTTTTCCTTCCAATTTTAGCTATAGAAAGCCCATTCAAATCACATAAAACTACTAAAACTGTACCTTGAGATGCCCTCAAGATTGAAGTCAAATATTTTATCAACGAATCTCTTACACTCATAAAAAAACCTAACTTTTTTATCTAACCTTATAATTCTATCTGCTTTAATAACAATAATCTTAATTCTTAAATATTTCTTATTTTTATTTTCAACTATTTATCTAATCGCAAATAAATTTGTTCCTTTAATTAACTAAAAAATTTATTTACTTTTTCGCATTTTAAATACTAAAATAACTACAATATTTGTTATTTTAATGCGGGAATTGCCAAGTCTGGTCTACGGCGCTGGACTTAGAATCCAGTCTCAGAGGAGTTCGAGGGTTCAAATCCCTCTTCCCGCATTTATTTTACAACAATAAAGTAATCATTTCTTTTTCTATTTTAAAAAAATTTAAAATCGAACCTTAATTAGTCTCTTATATCAAAATAATTGTTTTTAGCATTCTCTTCCAAAAAGAATGTGAAAAAATGTTATTTTGCAAATGCAGCTTCTGTAGTGTAGACAGGCCAAACTTCCCTCAAACTTCTAGGAAAGGGCTTGGCATGCTAGGCTTTCACCCTGGTGACAATACGGCACATGTCGAACCGTATCATTAACCGGGTTCGAATCCCGGCAGAAGCACTACCATTAATTGGTGGAAAGCATTGGAATATAATCTGCCTCGATAGCTCAGTTAGTGGGGGCATCAATTCGGTGTGCTCGGTAAAGTAGAGCGCTCGGCTAAACGGTGATTTATCACTGTTCCGGAAGTTAACCGAATGGTCGCATGTTCGATCCATAAAACTCTTGAATTCCAAGGTTTGGAAAAGCTCGGGGCGCTTATTTTCTCTCTTTATTTACTTACATTTTAATTTTTTGATCTTATGAAGTTCTTCGAGACCTAAATCGCTTATCAAGACGTGCCTATCGTTATTTTCACTTGAGATGATAACAAGTTCTTTATTAACAAGCTTTACAAGATTTTTTCTAACATTTCGCGTAATCACTCCGGCGCTCTCAGCGATATCTTTTGTTTGCGAGGATCGCATCGGGTTCATCAATGACGATGAGATTATTGAGTTTATTAGATTCCAAGGAAGATGTAAGCGTTATAATCATTTGAAATAGTGCGTTTGTTAAAATACGTTGCGTCCATATGCTGCATTCTGTCAAGTCGAAGTAGAAATTTTTACCGTTCCTCCATTCAGTAAACCAACGGGGCGT
>JAUWNA010000019.1 GCA_030612905.1 Promethearchaeota archaeon | reverse complement strand
TTTTTTTTTATAATTTATAGCAGTAGGAAATACAAACAAAAAAAAACAAAACAAACAAAAAACTTTATTATCTCTAAACTTGAAATATTAATATTCTTAAACATATTTAAAGTGAAAGTTATGGGTAATCAAAATGAGATAATAGAACCCTCAAACCTATTTAACGACGATGGTTCGCTTGTTCAACGTGGATGGGCAAGAAAACCTTTATTAAAATACAATAAGGAAAAAATAGGTAAAGGTTGGACGAGAATAAAAGAATGGGACCATTTTTCTGTGTTAAACAAGGACTTCGGATTTCAGCTAACTATAGGGGATATAGGATATTTGACTCAGATGAGTTATGTATGGCTCGATTTTAAAAACAAGAAAAGAGACGGTAAAGGTTTGTTTAAATTCTTTACAAAATCTAAAATTCTTCCTTTAAATTCTTTAGAAGACAGCACCATTGAGTTTCCAACTAAAAAATTTAACGCTACTATCTCGAAACAAGGCAATAAACGAATTCTTAGTATTGAAGACCCCTCGTTTCAAAATAAGGGGATAAAAGGTTCAATCACTCTCCATGACGACCAAAAAATGGATAATACTGTGGTTGTTACTGGATATGACGATCCAAGGTTGTTTTACTATAACCATAAGATAAATTACATGCCTGCAGAAGGCTTTATTGTGATTGGAGATAAATCGTATACCTTTGAACCTGAAACATCTTTTGGTCTCATGGACTGGGGTCGCGGGATATGGCCGTATAAAACGCATTGGCTTTGGGGTTCTGGTTGCGGACTTGTCTCTGGAGTGCCAGTTGCTTTTAACATTGGCTATGGTTTCGGTTTAGTCGGTAGTAAAGAAGGAGCAACTCATACAGAAAACATCATTTTCTACGATGGTAAGGCACATAAAATAGATGAGGTTACCTTCCACCACGACAATAGAGATCCTACAAAGCCCTGGAAATTTACGAGCAACGATAATAGGTTCAATATGGTTTTGGAACCTATCATACCGAATCGCGAAAAAATGAATTTTGGATTAATTTATCTTAACTCTTCCTTGATGCATGGTTTTTTTTCTGGCGACATAGTTTTAGATAATGGAGAAAAGATTCATATTGAAAAGATGTTAGGTCACGCTGAAGACATTTATTGGCGCTGGTAAATAACAAGAGAACTGTAATAATAAATCGAAAAAAAATAAGAAAAAATAAAAATTTATTTATATTTTTAAATACCTAATTCCTTTAGTTTTATTCTGTTTTGCTCCACTTTTTCTGGTGTTAGATCGTAGAATTTCCAGAAGACTATAAGAAGGAGTAGTGCAAATATAGCAGGAACAATTGCAGAATGAATTCGAATACCAAAAAGTGCTAGGTCAATATTTGGACTTAGTGCAGTCAATTCTGCTAAAGTTGCTGCCCCCTCAACAAATCCAGTTAGTAAATGCGTTATTGAAATCGTAATCGCGATAAATGCCCCTCCAAAGCGAGCAAAGAAAGCTTGATAACCGTAATAGATCGATTGTTGTCGTTTTTTCGTTTTTACAGCAATATCGTCAAGAACGTCCGCCAAAAGCGGTACATCAATAAACCAATGACCACCTACACCAACACCAAAAAAAACTAAGAATATCATCCATGCTATCAGACCCTCAGCAAATATTAATGGAATGAATGTTATAAATAATATCGTACCTGCTATTAAACCCAATTTCCTATTGTTATTAAACCTTTTAGAGAACAATGTCCATAGGGGAACAGATATTAAAGAACCTAATAGCATAGCGCCTAATAGCAAAGAAATCATCCAGGCGTCTGCATCTAACAAAAATGTTACGATATAAAAAGCTGATGTTTGGAGCATTACCGCTGATACTTGGTATCCAAAAAAGAAAAGCGCTTTAACAACAAAAAGTCTATTCGAGAGCGCAGTCTTAGCAGATTTAAAAAATGATTCAACTCTTGTGTCTAAACCTCTCTCTTTCCGTTTTTTATAATAATCTAATACATGCTGGCTTTCTTTTATTCCCGGAATTGCTATTATGAAAAAAATAGCGCCACCTCCTACGGTTACAAGAGCAGCAGTAATATAGGTAGGTGCTGCTCCAGTAGTAATAAACATCGGTGGTATTAATGCTGATAATACAAGACCTATTATTCCAAATGTAGTACCAAAGCCTTGAGCTGAACGACGCTCATTTAATCCTCTGAATTTATCGGGAAATAAAGATAACACATTAATATCCCAAATTGCAAGTAGAAAGTCATATAAGCAAAGGGTTCCAAGGTACCATGCGAAGATGAGCCATTGGTTAGCTGCTACGATTGCAGGGCTACCATACCATCCAGATGGAACTAGATAAATTAAAAGATACGATCCTAACCAAGTTACTGCTCCAATTACCATCCAAGGGAACCTTCGAACACCCCTCTTTTTTTCCCAGGGCATGTGTATGCGTTCCATTAGATATCCCATAATAGGATCGTTAAATGCATTCCAGATGCTATAAATAATGAAAACTGTCATTGCCATTATTATAGGAAATCCAATTACAACTTCGTAAAAAAAGAAAACTGTAAAACCGAATGCTGAGGAGACCCATTGTCCAAATAGCTCCCTGGTGCCGTAACTCACCCTAACTCCTAATGAATTGTCATAAACTTCCTTTTCTTTCTGTTCAGTCATATAATGTCACTTAAATAGTTTTTATTAGAAAAATAAAAATTTTTTAGTATTTTTTATTAAATATCTATACAATAATTTAGTTAATCTACTATATATAAGTTGAAAAAATGAAGATAGTTATTTTTGAACCTCATCCGGACGATTTGTTATTCGGACCCGGTCCTATTCTTCTTGAATGGATTAATGAAAAAAAGCATGATATCCATGTAATAACGGTTACGGATGGAAGGGCGTGCTATAGATCTGGAGACGATGTGTATTCCGAAGATGTTGCCAAAATGACCGAAGATGATGTTGCAAAAATGAGGATTAATGAAGCAAAAAAATCAATTGAATTTTTGGGGCTCCCTCATCAAAATCATCATTTATTTAATTTTCACGACGCCGATGGACAGAAGTATGTGAAAGAAGGGATCGAAAAAGCAAAGCCAATTATTAAAGATGTTGATAGATTGGTTTTACCAAGCACCCACAACCTTCACGAGGACCATCAAGCTACTCACGATATAGCTGTAGGTGCTGCGAAAGAGCTTAATTTAACAGATATTGAATACTTTGTCTATTTTATACCCTCCTACGGTAAATTTCAGGAAGATTCTAAGGATCATCAATTTGAATACACCATCGATGAGGTCAAAGCAGAGGTTCTGAAGGAATGGTTAAATATATATCAATCCCAGGCAAAGATCAAATGGACATGGAAAATGTCCGCGCGATTTTTAAGGAAAATACGAACTTGGACTTACGCTAGATATACTTTTACCGATATTGGAACATATTATAATTTTTAAAATATATTATTTATTAGTGTGATTTAATGTCTGATGTAGAAAACCTAAAAAAAGCAACTGAAATCGTAAAGAATTCCAAGAAAATCGTTGTGTTTACGGGAGCAGGAGCTTCAACTGAATCCGGGATCGCAGATTTTAGAAGTGAGGAGGGTTTGTGGTCTCGCTACGACCCTTCGATCTATGCGAGCTACCACTACTTTCTGGAAGACCCAAGCAAGTTCTGGACTATGCATAACGAATTAGTTGATATAGTTGTTAATGCGAAGCCGAATCAAATTCATAAAGCGGTTGTTGAGCTGGAAAAACTTGGGAAAATAATTGCAATAATCACTCAAAATGTAGACGCACTACATCAACGCGCGGGAAGTGGAACTTATAATAACATACCAATTTATGAATTACACGGTTCTTATGAAAAATTAGAGTGCATTAGATGTAAAAAAGAATTTCTTTTTGAAGAAGTTGAGACTAAGAACGTAAAATATCCCGTTTGTGAATGTAGTGGGTATATAAAACCAAAAGTAGTGCTATTTGGAGAACCATTGCGCCAAAGCGTGTTAGAACGAGCAATGAACGCTTGTAGGTCTTGTGATTGTTTTATGATGATAGGAAGCTCTTTACTCGTATCCCCAGCAAATTTTTTACCTTCCATCGCGAAAGAAAGTGGAGCAAAAGTAATCTTTGTAAATCGAGATAGTACCGCAATGGATTATATTGCTGATATCTTTTTAAAAGGTACTGGAGGAGAAATTTTGTTAGAAATAATCCAAAAACTACGAAAGAAGTAAAATCGAGAAGTTTTTACTGAAATTAAAGTTAATTTTTAATAAAGTTAAAAAAAGAAAATATTTAAATGGTTTACAGTCAAATAGTAGTAGTACACTACTTCAAATAATTTGAATTATTATTCATATAATCTCAATATTTAAATAATAATTTCAAAAATGTTTTAAGACACTAATTCAAGTTAGACCAACAAACTTGGCAAATATTTCTTGATAAATTCAAATTAGGGATTTACGATACAACGGGGTATTTCAAAAAGAGGATGTAATTTAATGATTGATATAATCGTAGCGTCTTTAATTCTCATAGGAGGAGTTGTTATTATAATCTTCTCTAGTAGCTTTGCCGTAAAAAACTCAGCATTACTTGCAACCGCCTTAGGGATATCACCGTTAATAATTGGAGTGACTTTAGTCTCCATAGGAACAGATATTTCTGAAATCTTTAATTCACTTATTTCCTGTTCTATGGGTCACGGAGATATTGATGTAGGAGATTCTACTGGCTCAGTTCTCACGCAAATCACTTTAGTTTTTGGACTTCTACCACTAATTTGTGGTGCATTTCATGTTAATAGAAAGGACATAATAATCTTAGGTTCTTGCGAAGTTCTGGCTTTATTATTGATCTTTTCTGTTGTTGAGAAAGGATACATTACTCGTTTGAACGCGTTATTTATGGTTTTCAGCCTTGCAATTTATTTTTGGTTAATATTTAACGCGAATAAAGAGAGTATAATGCATAGAGTAGAATTGATAGAAACGGTACAACCAAAAAAGAATAAAAAACTTCTCCTTTTGTTTGCTGCAATTGGTTTTGGTGGCGTCACAATTGGCTCCTATATCATCGTAAATTCTGTTATTTATATATCGCAAGCTCTAAGTATTCACGAATATATCATCAGTTTCTTCATCCTCTCAATAGGAACGTCGCTACCAGAACTCGTCGTTGATATAAACGCCCTTCGTCATGGTCATCATTCCATAGCAATCGGAGATATAGTTGGTTCTTGTATCGTTGATTCTACTTTATCTATAGGCATTGGTCAAGTCTTCTTCCCTCAAGCGGTTACAGCCGAATTAGCGATACCCACCGTTTTATATACGCTCGTTGTTAGTATAATTGTAATTGTTGTAATAGCAATTAGACAAAAAATGGACAAAAAGGCTGGAGTATTTTTTATATTCCTTTATTTAATGGCTTTTGTATTTCTATTTGGATTGGGAATGTAATTCTTGACTTTTTTAAGTGAACAGGATTATTCAGGTAAATAGAATTTACATATAGTACACTGTTTTGCTTTTAATCGCCTATCAGGTCCTAGAATAATATATTTGCTTTTCATATCCCCGCCGCATTTTGGACAATTTTTCACAAAGTTCTCTTTTATTGAATCTAAAACTTTCTGGATGCTTTTCTCTAGCTGAAGTAATTCATTTGCGTTTTCTATTATTTTTTTCGCCGAGATAATGCCAATTCCCTTAATCCATGCTAGTTCTTCGATTGTAGAGTTTGCGATCTCTTCAATTGTTTTCACACCTGCTTTAGTAAGGTTTACAGCAGCGATTGGTCCAACACCTCTAACCCGTTCGAGCTCACTAGACATAAAAAACACTTTTATATGTATTATTCCATTTGAGAATGACAAATATTACTACTTTAATGATTTAAAAAGAAACTTAACCTACACTAATTTTGAATTTATCTATAATAAATAATTGCAATACTAAAAGATAAAATTTGAGATGATAAAAAAAAGAAAAGATTTTAATAAAAATTATTTTTCTATTTGACGGCCAACGCCATAATACATCATATAAGCGCCTACAAGAGCTAATATCAAGCCTACTAATCCTATTACGGTTCTAAAGTCATCAATATTTAAAGCATTAGAAATAAAAATGCCATACATAAAGGTAAAAATAAAGCAACATCCGAATATAAAGAATTTCCACTTCTTTTTTAGTATCTCATCTTCAAATTTCTTATAAACCTGAATTGATAGATAAAGTGCTGGTAACATTCCAATAGTTTCGATTACTACAAGATATATGAAGAATGGGGGGCTCCAAATAGGGCTCAAACTTTCGTTAAAAGTAACACCAAAACCAGGAATAAATAAAAATACTATCATTGAAAACATAGCAATACCGTATAAAATAAGAATAGTTAATTGCTTCCTTGTTGTAATTGCCTTTTTAGATTTTAAAAGAATTAAATTAAAAACTACGATAAATATTACAGAATAGAAGATAAAGAAGTTAGTGAGAAAGTTTAGCATTAGCACAACAGATAAGTCGGTAAGAGGCGCATAAATAAAATTTATAATAAATCCAATAGCGGGAGATATATAAAATCCTGAAAAGATTAAATTAAGTCGTTTTCTATCTCTTTTGAGAATTTTAAAAGCCAAAAAAAGGAAAAAAGCACACATGAATCCTTGGGCTCCATATACCGTTATAATACGAGTCGGTGACATTGCATAAAGAGTCATTTTTTGATTTCACTTGAATTTTTTTATTGTTTAATATTTATTTATTATATTTTTTTTATTTTTGATAGACATATAATTGTATTTTTCCTATTTAATTGTAATTCAATATGATATATCGAAATTTAATTTGTAATTATTTTTGAATGGTAAAAAAAACAGAAACAATATTTAAATTATTATAATTGCTTCGCGACGCCATAATAAACAAAGTACAGAGAAATAAGCGCTGGTAACGATGCAAGAGACCATATCAATCTAAAAGTTGGGTCGGCTAATGTATTGGAGATTGAAGTACCATAATATAAAAAGAAATATGCGAAAATACCAACTAAAAAATACTTCCATTTCTTTTTTAATTCCTTATACTCGAACTTAAGATATAGCTTTAAAGAAAAATAAGTTGTAGGAACAATAGCTATCGAGCTACAAATAATAAAACTATAGGTTAAGAAAGGCCAACTCCACTCGGGTTTCCAATCCGTACTTGCATTAATAACAATACCTTCTGGTATAAACCATAAGCCAAGTAAAAGAACGCCAAATGTAATTATCACTACTAATTGAATTTTGGTAGTTATGACCTTATCCGATTTGTCAATTATTAATACAAAAACGAGTAAGAATATTAAAGAAAGGCACAGCAGATAGTAAGTTAAAAAATGTAGTAGTTGAACAACGGATTCTACTAAAATGAACGCGTAAATCATATTTATAATAACTCCAAAAGCCACAGATAAATAAGCTCCACTTAATATAAGGTTAGGTCCCTTCGACTCTCTCTTTAAAATTCTATACGCTATAAACAGAAAAAATAAACCCGTTAATCCTTGTACCAGAAAAACTTGAATGAATCTTGCTATATCCAAATATTGCACTAAAAAGATCAAATGTAATCCCATTTCCTTTAATATATAATAGACAAGATTAATTTTTTTGTCTGATATTTATTATATTAGATTTTTTGTTATATAACTATTTATTTTTAAAAGTAAAGGTATCTAAAAAAGGAATTATAAAAAGTTTAACAGAATTAGGCTTTTTCTATTTCTCGCGCCATTCCTGACCACATTTACCGCAACGATATTTCTTTCCGTATACTCTGGGATAATCATTTATAATATTTGTTTTGTCAGTTGACTCGTGAATCAAATTTTTATGCTCTTCACTGCAAGATGGGCATTTTCGCCTACCCTCAGTCTTTTCAATTGTCAGTAAGTTATCTTCTCCCATTTAATTTCAACTCTAAAAAATACACATTTTTATTTTGGTGTTAAGTTTCTTAATAAATTTAAGAATAATAAGTTAACTTGTTTTTTATATCTAAAATGTATCCTTATAATATTTGCTTAGTTTAGTCGTTGATTTAGTTACCTATCTTACACAATTCAATCTACTTAGAAAGACTTCTTCCGTAAGCCTTTGCTCGTTCAAATAGCTCTGGGTTTAAAAATTCTAATTTGAAATGGATATCGTTTAAAATTTTATCGAATACATCTATAACATCTCGTTGAAGATTTTGAATTTTAAAACAATATAGAAGTTCGAGTTCTCTTGTTTTTTGGATTAAACTAAATTCATTTATTCTCCTTTCATTGGGCGTTTTTTTTTTTAAGATTAAAAAAGGGTCAATTCCTGCTAAAACAGATATGCCATCGAACATAAAGCGTTGAGAAAATTTGGTATAATTTTCAATATTAATGTTATTAATCGATTTATCATTGTAGATATTGGCTGCGATTATTATTGCGTCAAATTTCTTAAAGGGAATTTTCTTACTAATTAAATCCTCAAAACTCTCTGCAAGAATGGCTTTTAATTTTATAGGAATACCATTAAATAGAAAGAAAAACTCCCAAATTAAGTCTTCCGAAGCAAATTTTAAAGCAATTTCCTTTAAATAATCTAAAAAAATGATTTTTTTAGAATCATCCGTGCCAACAAGACCCAAATTGATGGAATAACTAAATTCTTTCAAAACTTTGCTTGCCAAAAAAAATAATTATGCTTCTTAATTTAATAATATAATAAAATAATGCAAATATAAAATATTGATTAAATAATCTTTTCAAAATGTTAATAATTTACGCGTTATTAATCGTAATGATTATTATCTGGAGTTTCTCATTTGTTCTAGTGGATATTGCGCTGCAATTTATTCCCCCTATGTCTATTGCGTTAAGTAGGTTTCTAATCGTATCACTGGTATTTGTTATTGTTGATCTATATTTTCTTATTAATCGAAAAAGACAGGTTGAAAAATACAACAAGAACAAGAAAAAAGAAAATCTTCGATACACTAGAAAGGAATGGACATATTTAATTATCGCAAGCTTTTGTGGTATTTTATTTTTCTTTGGCGCTCAATATTCTGCAATAGAATTAATTGGTCCCTCTTTACCCGCTTTTTTCGTGTGCCTTTTATCCCCAATAATAATAACAATTTTAGCTTTAATCTTTTTTAAAGAAAAGTTGACTAAGGTTAAAATCCTGGGTTTTGCTATTGCAACCGTAGGCGGTTTTTTATTAGTTACGGGAGGAGATTTACGAACGCTTACTCCAACAACGCCTAACTTCTTAGGTTATTTATACGCTCTTATGACGCCAATAACATGGGCGATTTATTCAATAATAACAAAAAGAATTATAAAAAATAAACCAAATTTCAAAACCTTAAAATACATCGCTTATTTTGGGACTATAGAGTTGTTCATTATCGTAATATTAAATAAGGAATTGCTCATTTTTATCCAGAATTTTTTTAATATTTATGTTTTTCTAACAGGAATATATTTGGGTATTGGTTGTTATATTATCGGGTATTTTATCTGGCAGAAATCACAAAACGAGCTTAAATCTTCGAAAGGAGCTTCCTTTCTCTATATTGAACCGTTTCTAACCCTTATATTTTCAATTATCTTAAACCGACCTGAGACAATACTCATATGGAATATAGTCGGAGGAATTATTGTTCTTGTAGCTGTTATAATAATAAATTACAAGTAAAACAGATTATGAACTGAGATGACCAAAAAAATACTTTTTATTGGTGATAGCATTACTGAGGGAAAAATAGGAATCGGATATGTAGATATAATTCAACATTATTTCCCTGAATTTCAGTGTAAAAATTATGGACGCGGCGGTGATACCATATCTGGAATTTTTACGAGACTTTTAAAAATTTTGAAAACACATACTGAAAATTATGACATTATAGTAATTGAAGCTGGTCACAACGATCTTTTCTTACCTTATGTCAAAAAAAAGTGGAATTTCACAAGCATTAGAAAAGTAACTCCATTAAACAAGATAAAAGACTTTTATGATAAAGGATTAGGAACGATAAGTTTGCAGAGCAAAGCAAAGATAATAATAACTACTTTAAGTTGTTTAGGAGAAGATGTAAGTTCTCCGATAAACCAAAAAAGAAGGTTAGTAAACGCTCAGATTAAGGAAGTTGGTTCTAAACACGGAGCATATATAGCAGATGTAGGTTCAGTTTTTGATAAGATATTAAGAAAAAGCATTTCGAGTTATAACCTACTGAATCATCCTTTAAACTTACCTTTAGATTATTTTAGATCAAAAAGAATGAACTGGGTAGAAAAAATAAGCAAGAAAAGACGGTTGGTGTTGACTATAGATGGCGGACACCTCAATAGCAAAGGTGCGATATTATATGCTAGAGAAATATCTCGAATTTTAGATACGCTTTAACCATGAAAAAAATGAATTTGATGATGATTAAAGGAAAATAGTTTGAGGATAAGAATCGAGAGTTTACAAATTCCTTGAAGTAATAGATTTTAATTCATTAGAAAGTGCGTCATCAATAGGTTTTAAAGAATTTTTCTCAGCGAGTTTAATCGCTTGCTCCTTTGCTCTTTTTCGTGCAGACTTAGAGCCGTTCTCTTTCCAAGCGTCCCGAGACATGCGATCTATTAGCGGACTAACTATAAAAAGCTCCTTTCTAAAAAGCTTTAAAGTTGTTGGATGCGAAAGTAATTCCTCTTTTTCATTGTAGTCTTTTAAAATTTCAGAAGCGAATGGAGTACCGTGATCTTCTACTCCTCTTAGGAGTCTTTTTACCATTCCTACTATTTCGTTATCAATTACTAATTTTTCAATGCTTTGAGTGGATTCAAAATCTAACATGCCAGGTCCCGAAATCATATTAATGCCAGCAAGTCCAGCTAAAAGTGCTCCCATACCTCCTTCGAACCCTGCTTGAGCATCTGGAACTTTGGAGTCACTAAGACTCATGTAAGCATGAGTGGGCATTTTTAGAAATTTTCCCATCTCGACATCCCCCAGGTTAATCATCATTGTTTCAATAGCTCCCATTGGAGTTGTACCTTGCTTCATATCTAATATTGCGGGTGATCCACCCCATATTAAAGGAGTTCCCGTTTTTGCTAACTGTCCAATTACAACTCCTGCTAAGCATTCGGCAGAGTGTTGAGTTATGCACCCGATCAAACTTATTGGAGCGCTCGCCCCTGCTAGTGGCATAGACACAAACTCAGACGGTATCATACTCTTGGCGGCATCGATAAGGGATTGAGAAGTCAAGTCTGACCACTTCAGTGGAGGACTAGGACATACATCGAAGATCGCTAAAGGTTTCCTTGCTAAATCATCTTCTGATAATCGACAGCTTAACAATAATTCTTTCATAATTGGAAAACTTTCTTTTCGAAACGTCCCGGTTATGACTGGTTTATAGCAATTAGATAAAGCGATATATAACCTATGCCAATCTTGTGCGTGGTTGGGGACATCTTGATAAACTATAGCAGTACTTTGAGCCTCGATATACTTTAAATGTTCTACTACCTTTGAAAAACGTACGAAATCTTTTTCGAACGCGTTTCTAGTCGTTCCTGTATTTTCATCTAGAATTAATATCGCTGCTGAGCCTGGATCATAATGAACATTATCGTTCGCTAAAGTAATATGCTCTTTTCCCTCTCTATCAAATAGCTTAATCTCATTTGGAACCGTTTTGAGACATCTATCAACTAAATCAGAAGGAATGAAATATCGAGAACCCTCGTGATTAACTCCCTCGTTGTTAAATAATTCTTTAGCATCATCATTTTCTAAAAATATTCCTAGATTTTCTAAAATATCTTTAGCCTCATTGAATATCTTTATTTTATGATCTTTATCTAAGACATTAATTCTTGGTCTTAATATTCCCATCCTAACATACACACTCTTATTTGGTTAATTATCTAGTGAATCTATAAGTTTTCTTATTTCTTTTATAGTAGTTGGAGACGTGCCACAACACCCTCCCACAATTTTAGCGCCTATTTGAATAATTTCGCGAATATCGCTTACGAAATCCTTTATTGGTTGGGCATAAACAGCTCTATTATTTTGATCTATTCCGGGTTGACCTGCGTTAGGTTTTGCCGATATTGGTTTATTAGTAAGTTCTTTTAGTTCTTTTATTAACCCTATCATTTCATCGCTTCCTAACGTACAATTTGCTCCAATCACGTCAACATTTCTATCCTCTTGTATACGCACGCACTTTTCTAAAGAATCACCCATAATGGTAAAATAACCCCTTTTTGTTTTTTTGTATGTCATTGAGCTTATAATAGGTTTTTTTGAGATCTCTCTTATCGCTTTTATCGCAGCTTCCATTTCCTCGATGTCTGAAATAGTCTCGATATGCCAGAGATCTACTCCTCGTTCTAAAAAATTTACCTGTTTTACATAACTGGAAACCCATTGGTCGGGGGTTGCTTTTCCTACTGGGGGTTTAAATACACCAGACGGGCCAATATCGCCTACAATTAAACGATTGGGAGGGCAAGCTCTTTTTATATTTTTTAAGGCGCTCTCATTTAACCCTTTAATTTGGCTTTCAATTCTATAGCCTTGCAAATTTAAAAAGCTAGATCCAAATGTACTTGTTTGGCACATATCTGCGCCTGCGTCGTAATAAGATTTATGTATCTCAAAAATTATCTCTGGTTGTTCGATATTAAGTGTATCGGGAAGCTTTCCTGGCGTGATTCCACGTTTAAATATCTCTGACCCCATTCCTCCGTCAAATAATATGATTTTCGAATCATTTTTTAACCAATCGTGGAATAACACAGTAATCTACCTCAAATAAGCGTTTTTTAAATATTTAAAAGGTTTTTAACTAGATTAACAGCCCCTACGGCGCTACCTGCAAATCCATCTGCTTTACATTCGTCTACCCACGCGTTAGAAACTGGAGCACCCCCAAATATCACTTTGAATTTGTCTCGAATGCCTTTAGACTCGAGTATTTCTATAATCTTTTTTTGACCGATCATAGTTGTTGTCAATAGAGCAGAAACTCCAATGATATCCGCATTCTTTTCAACAGCAACTTCAATAATTTTTTCAGCTGGAACATCAGCGCCTAGATCAAAAACTTCAAAACCGTTAGCACTCAACATTGTAGCGACAATTGTTTTTCCTATTGAGTGAATGTCTCCTTCTATTGTTGCAATTACTACTTTTCCTTTCGAGATGTTATCTTTCTCGGTTCCTATGTGTGGAAAAAGAATTTGCATAGACTCTTGCATAATAGTCCCACCAAGCATTAATTCCGGCAGAAAAAACTCTCCTTCGTCCCATAAAACCCCTATTTTACGGATACCCGCTCCAAAACCTTTCTCTATTACTTCAAGAAGATTCATCTTTTCTTGAATTGCTTTATTGGCCAATTCAATAGTTTTTTCTTTGTCAAGACTTACGATTGCTTCGGATATTTCTTCATAAAATTTATCATTAGACACAGAAATCTCATCTAAAAACTTAATTAGTTATAATTGTAAAAATATCATGGTTAATTAATTAAAATATCGAAAAATTATTTGTATGAAACGAGGATTCGCTCAAAAAATAGATAGAAAATCCTAAAAACAAAAATAAGAAAAAAGATTTTTTGGGTAATTTTATAAATGAATGAAGAATTATAAAGTCTTTCAACGCCATTCGCTTGTAAAATCTTTCTACCCGCTTTTTTTTATCTTTCACCTCATTAACGCCAAGAACTAATTTGAATACTTAAGAATTTTATCGGTCT
>JAUWNA010000099.1 GCA_030612905.1 Promethearchaeota archaeon | reverse complement strand
TCTTTTTTTAGAAACTTTTGTCGAGCCGGAATATTGTAAAACAAATTTTTAACCTTGATATCTGTTCCAATGGGACAATAAATTTCTTTTTTATCAATAATTTTTCTATCTTCTAATATTAATTTTACTCCTCTTTCTTCTTCCTTAATCCTTGTAGTTATTTCAACTTGACTAACAGCTGCAATACTAGCTAAAGCCTCCCCCCTAAATCCTAAAGTAGATAAAACCTCTAAATCTTCAAATCTGTTAATTTTACTACTTGTATGGCGCTCAAATGCTATTACAATCTCATCAGGAGGAATACCAATGCCGTCGTCTATAATATGGATTAAGATTTTTCCAGCTTTTTTAACAATAATTCGAATTTCTTTCGCTCCAGCATCTATACTATTTTCAATTAATTCCTTCACGACATTGGCTGGTCTTTCTACTACCTCTCCAGCTGCGATCTTTTCAGCGTCATCTATTTTCTTAATTTTATTTCTTTTCAATTTTTTGAGAATTTCATTTCTATTAATTTTTTTAAGTTAATATCTTTCACATCTTAATCAAATTTAAAATAATACTCTATTAAAGTTTAAATAAATTTGATTTTTTGATCATTTCTAATGAAGTTAAAATTCTAAAGTAAGTCTTTTAAATCGTTATAAATACTTTAGAATATTCATTTTAATAATATTACCATTAGTATTTTAATAAAATGAGAATTGAGAGAGAGTACCCTTTTCATAAATATTTCATATGTTTTTTAGCCTTTATCACCGTTTTATTTATTGCTTTAAGGATTCTTATCAATTTATATGATTTTCCACTATTATTAGAAATCTCTCGCGATGTCGATTTTAATATATTATTAAGAGGGTTCCATAATGGCTTAAGAGATTTTTATAAAATTGCGGAAATGCCCTCTGGAATTCCTGATTGGCCACCATACTATCTATATTTTTGGTACTTCTTGTTTTTACCTATGGGGTTAATTCCTTTTGAGATTGGAGTTTATGTATGGGATGCTTTAAGATTAATTTCTGTGAGTTATATTATATTAAAATCTTATAAAATATTTGGAAATCGAAAGGATCTTTTTATTTTTTACGGTTTATTAACAATAGGTTATCTAATTGATGGATGGTTTAATAATGTCAATTTTATAATACTATTTTTTCTATTTCTGTCCTATTCTTTTGTAAATGAAGATGAAAAATTATTTGCTGGAATTTTTTTTACTCTTGCTACATTTAAGATCAATTCGCTTTTGTACCTTCCGGTAATTATGGTTGCAAGGAAAATTAAATTTAGGGACCTACTATATTATCTTATTCCATTCTTTATTATCTGTCTACCTTACCTTATATTTCCAGATTTTCTTTCACAGATGTTAAACAATTGGCTGAGTAGTGATACAAACGTTCAAGGTCTAACAGTAGTAGACTCGATTCTTTGGAAAGCTTTACAACCTTCTCATTTAATGTTTATTAGCTTCTTATATATCATTTTTTTCGAAAGCTTAACAGAAGGAAAAAGAAAAAAGCAGATTAGAATAATAATTATAATTCTTTTTGGTGCTTATTACATATATAATTCGTTAGTTGTTTGGGTATTTCCTATACTTTTACCTTAACTAATCTTCCGAGTCTTCTCTTTAAGCTCGATTAGTTTTTTCATGGCCTCGATTGGAGTCATAGAGTTAATATCGATGGCTTCGATCTTTCTAATTAATTCTTCAATATTTTCGTTATCCGCTCTTTCTTTCAATACAATTGGTTTAAAAAAGGTAGTTTGGACAATTTTTTTTTTCTTTTTAATACTAATTTCTGGTTTGTTAGTGCTCTCTGACTGATCCTTAAGGGTTGTTAGCTGTTCTTTCTTTTTTTCAACTTCAATTTTTTTTTTTCCTAATTCTTTCTCCTTTTTAATTAGTTCGGCTTCACACTCGTTCAAATCTCGCTGTTTTACATCTAAATCTAAATTCAAACGTTCTAGCGCTTTCTTTTTTTCTTGAATAAATTTGTCGTAATATTTATCAGTTAATCTTCCATTACCGTTTTCTTCTACTGTAGCTTTAAAGGGATCTTTTTCCTCGATTTGGTTTAAAATTTCAAATGCTCTTATAATAACGTCATCTGGGATTCCTGCTAGTTTCGCAATGTGAATTCCATACGATTTGTCAGTGCTTCCTGGTTGTAATTTTCGAATGAAATTAATGCTTCCATCGTCATTTTCGATAATGTCTAAATGATAGTTTTTTATTCTTGGTAGATTTATCTCAGTTAGTTGGTGATAGTGAGTGCTAAATAGCGTTTTTGCCTTCAATTCATGTAATTTTTCGAGAGTTGCTAAAGCGATACTTTGACCGTCACTAGTGCTCGTGCCTCTTCCAAGTTCGTCTATTATAACCAGGCTTTTCTTCGTTACAAAATTTAATATTTTTGCCGTTTCAGTCATTTCTATCATAAATGTGCTTAATTTCCTCGCTAAGTCATCAGACGCGCCTATACGCGTGAATATTTGATCAATAACACCTATAGTAGCAGATTTGGCTGGGACAAAACACCCCATTTGAGCAATAATGCAAATTAAGGCAATTTGCCGAAGATATGTGGATTTTCCTGCCATATTCGGCCCAGTAATCATTAAAATTTGTTCATTATCCGTATCTAAATAACAATCATTAGGAATAAATTTTTCAGACAATCTTAATTGCTCAACAACGGGATGTCTTCCCCCCTTAATCACAATTTTAGCTTCGTTATTGATTTTTGGGCGACAGTAGTCGTACTTTTCTGCAACTTCTGCAAAACAAGCAAGAACATCAATATATGCAATTTTTTTAGCAGTTTCTAAGATTTTTAATGTTTCTCTTACAACTTTTTCTCTAATTGTACAAAATACTTCATATTCCAAATCGTTTATCTGTTCTTCCGCTTGAACAATCTTTTCTTCTAGCTCTTTTAGTTCTTTTGTAGTATATCTTTTCGCATTTTTGAGAGTTTGGCGTTCAATGTAATCTTCTGGTATTTTTGTGATAGATTTTAGCGTTTTAAAAGTAATTTGTATATAATATCCAAGAATGTTATTATGGCCCACTTTAAAGCCTGAATTTACTTTCCATCTATTTCTTTGCTGTTTTTCGTAATCAAGAACATAATTTTTACCATTCTGAAGGATATCTCTTAATTTATCAATCTTTTCGTTGAATCCTGCCTTTATTAAGTGACCCTCCTTGACTGTGGGTGGTGCGTCGTCTTTTATAGAGACTTCTATTACACTTCGAGCTTCTCTAAAATCATCAATCGTATCAATGAATTTTGAGACTTCCGGAATTTTTGATTTTTCTAATATCTTTTTAATTATAGGTATTTTTTCCAAAGAATTTTTTAAGTTGATTAAGTCGCGAGCGTTGGAATTTCGAGAGTAATTAATTCGGTTTACAAACCTTTCTAGGTCACCAATAACTTTTAATTCTTCCCTCAATTCAGACCTTAAGAAAACATCGTCCTTAAACTTTTGAACTATATTAATTCTTTGATTTATCTCATTTATGTCTGTTAAAGGTTGAAGGATAATTTTTTTTAATAAACGAGCCCCCATAGGTGTATGAGTCTGATTAAAAATTGAATATAATGTTGTGTCCGTCCCCTTTTCCCAAAGTGAGCTAACTAGTTCTAAATTTCTTTGAGTAATATAATCTAAGTGTAAAATTTCTTCTTCACGAATGAGATTTATTTTAAAAAGATTAGGAATTACATCCCTTTGAGTTTCTTTTAGAAAAGCTAATAAACCCCCAGAAGCTTGAACGGCCATTTCACAATTTTCTAAATCAAAACTATTTAAATTGGAAATGTTAAAATGCCGTTTAATTAAATCTTGCGCTTCGTCGTAATTAAACACGTAATCTTCGTAAGATTTAATTAAAGCATCGTTTAAATCGGTTAATAATAGAAAGAGATGTTCGTCCTTTTTTAATTCCGTAGGCACTATAACTTCAACTGGGTTATATTGAGAGAAGATGCTTAATATCTTTTCTAGTGGATCTTGTTCACTCTTAAAAAATTCCGTAGTAACGAATTCGCCCGTTGAGAGATCAGCGAAAGCGATTCCGAATCCCTTTCTTTCTTTAACAATAGAACAAATATAATTGTTTTCATTTGATTTAAGCATATCAGGCTCGATAACAGTGCCCGGGGATAAAATTCTAACAACCCCTCGTTTAACTATTCTTCCCTTTACTGTGGCGGGGTCTTCTAATTGCTCGACAAGTACTACTGTTTCTCCTAAGTTAATTAAATTATTTAAATAAGAGCCGGCGTGATGTGGTATCCCTGCTAAGGGATATGAATCTGATCCAATCTTTCTTTTTGTCAAGGTTATTCCTAAAAGATTTGAAACTCGAACGGCATCGTCGTAGAAAAATTCGTAGAAATCTCCCATGCGATAAGCCAATATCGTATCGGGGTATTTCTTTTTAACGGAATACCAATGTTGCATCATTGGCGTGAGTTCCTTAAATTTAATATCTTCAAAAGGCATTTTATGGTGAATTTTATTACTTTCCCTATAACTAACAAATAACTTAGTTTAAAATTATTAGTTTTTTATTGGAATAAATTCTAATTATTAGTTTTTTAATAAATAAAAAAAAAAAAGAGATATTTGATTTTTAAAATTTTTTCCCTTATCGTCAACTCGTAAGCTTTTTGCATAACATCTTCATAAATATCAATTTCAAATATGTTATGAAACGGACTAAATATTTTTTACAAAGCGATTTGTATTTCCTTTTCGTCTAAACTGAAGGCGCGCTTAAATTATTTTTTAAATCCGGTAAGAAAATTTATATTAAACATAACTTTTTTTAAAACCATGGACAGTCAAGATGTAATTTTATACGAAGTAAAGGGTAGAGTTGCAACAATTACTTTAAATAGACCCAAAGCAGCCCATTCCTTTAATTTAGCCTTAATGAAAGGATTATACGAGAAACTCGTAGAAGCTGATAACGACGAGAGAGTTAAGTGTATCTTGTTAAAGAGCACAGGTAATAGAGTTTTTAGCGCAGGTATCGACATCAAATCCAAATCTTTCGACGAAAACAAGGAATATTTCGAGGAAGTGAAGGATTATGGAAGAAGAAACACGCAAAAAATGCTCATAATGAAAAAACCTATCATTGTTCAAGTCCAAGGTACTGCAATTGGGTACGGTTTGGAGTTGATAATGGCGTGCGACTTAAGAATATTTGCTGATAGACCTAAAGAAGAAATGTTCTTTAGAATGCCAGAAATTGCAATATCTATATACCCACAAACTGGAGCGACGATTTTACCCTTGTTAGCGTTTGGTTTAACCTTTGCTAAGAATATTTTGTTTACGGCTGACGAATTTGGTTTGGAAGATTTAAAAAGATTGAACTTTCCAGTTAGAGTATTTCCTCTTGAGAAATTAGAGCTTGAAACTAAAAAATTTGTAAAAATTTTTAGTAAAAGGATGGATTCATTCATGTTTTTGATAAAATCAACGCTATCGATAATGAATAACAAATTTATTGAAAATTGGTTCGATTTAGAAGATGAATGCGGAAATATAGCCTACGATAAGAAGACAATGAAAGAATTAGATGATTTTATAAAAGCTTTATACAAAAAGTATCCATAAATTAATACTCTATAAACTCTTCATAAATATCAATATGTTTCTATTTAATAATGCTATTTGTGCTTAACGACTTTTATAAAAGAGTTTGCAATTCATAAGCATAGTTCATATTTCCTTTCCGCTTGAACTGAAAGCACCTTTTTATTAATTTTTAAATAAGGTAAGAAAATTTATATTAAACATATCTTTTTTTTAAACCATGGATAGTCAAGATATAATTTTATACGAAGTAGAGGGACATATCGCTACAATAACGATTAATCGTCCAGATAAAGCACACGCTTTCAATGTCGAAATGTTGCAACAAATGCATACGAATTTACTACAAGCTGAAAAGAATGAGCAAGTTAAATGCATTATTATAAAGAGCACGGGGGAGAGATTTTTTTCTGCGGGTTACGACCTTAAGGAGATACAAGGATCTCCCGAAAACATAAAAAAAATAAAAATATGGGGTAGAAAGGTCACCTATACGATGCTTTTCATGAAAAAAACCATTATTACTCAAGTACAAGGAATTGCTATCGGTTTTGGTGTTTTAATGATTCTCGCATCTGACCTTAGAATTTTTGCCGATAGACCAAAAGAAGAGTTGTATATAAGACTTCCAGAACTAGCTATTTCCGCATTTCCTCAGACTGGAGCAACTCTCTTGCCTTTATTGGCCTTTGGATTAAGTTACGCTAAATATCTGCTTTATTCTGCTGATAAAGTCGGAATTGAAGAATTGAAAAACATCAATTTTCCAACGAGAATATTTCCGCTTGAAACCTTGGAAGCTGAAACCCGTTCATTTGTAAAACAATTAACTAAATATCAAACAGAATTTTTACTCTTTCCAAAAATGATGCTAAACATCATGAATAAGGCATATATTAAATCGTGTTTCGATTTAGAAGATGAATGTGGAAAAATTACCGATGAAAAGAAGACAATGAAAGAATTGGATGAAATTATAAAAGAATTATATAAAAAATATCCATAACTCTATTTTATTTTTTATTATTTTTTTTTAATGTGTTTTTCTAACCAAATATACATATCTCGAAAAACTTGCGCTCTTCCTTTTTCATTCCATAGCTCATGAAGAAACCCATCGTATTCCCTATATGTCTTGTCTTTACTCTTTATTTTTTCAAAGAATTCTTTAGTCGTTCCTTTTTCTACCATTTTATCTTTTCCAGCTTGCATAACTAATATAGGGCATAGTAATTTAGAAGCGTTTTCCATCGCCCATTTCATAGCTCTTTCCATTTCAGCAGCAGATCTCAAGGAGATTTTATCTAATTTTTTATCATCTGAAATATGTTTGCGTAAAATTTTGAGGTCACTAGTTAAAAGGTTTTGTTCAATAAGCATTTCTATAGTTTTAGTTGGAGAAATTTTAGAAATCGGTCCAGCGATTTTTTTACCCAATTTTTTACTAAACGACAAGTTTACAGCTAATTTTAATAAAGGGGA
>JAUWNA010000300.1 GCA_030612905.1 Promethearchaeota archaeon | reverse complement strand
CGGAAGGAACTTGGGATTCATTACAGTTCCCATATGCGAATCAATGTGGGTAACATCGATACCATTATCGAGTGCCATTTGAATCTGTGAACGCATTTCAATTTCTGCGGCTTCAACAGTTATATTTTCAATTGCCTCCTCTGATGTACGCCAGAGCGAACTTTCTGAATCCAATAAGCCAGTTTTAGGATCAACGCTACTCAATGCCCGCCAACGATATAATTCGTATTCACATGTAAGAGTTAAATGCACGCCAATATCATATTTCGGGTTATTTTTGCATATAGATGCGGCTTCTAAAAACCAAGGTGCAGGAGTAATAATAGAGCCACAGCTTGCTACTCCTAAGTCTAGACATTTAAATGAAGCTAAATTTGAGGCATGAGAGAAACCTATATCATCAATATGGAAAATAACAACTTTATCTGAAGCTTCAAACCCTAATTTTTCTATAAGTGTAAGATTTTTCATGTTTAATTTTCAAATCCAATTAAGTAAGAACTAATGATTAAAGAAGATCATTTAACAAGTATTATTATTTTTTACCTAATTCTATAAAACCTTAATTCACCATTCTAAATTGTGCTAAAAACGCTATAATTATTTAAACTTAGGTAAATAATCTTTCTGAAGCTCAGTCATTTCGTTATATATTGCTTCTGCCATTTTAAAACTACCACAATTAACATCTATGGCTATACACGCTATAGCAAGATCCTTAGATTCCTTTAAAATAGCTTCAACACATAAATCTTGTATCGAAGCTTCTATACGGAGTAGTGCAGCAATATTCTTTGGAATTTCACCTAGTTTGATTCCATGTAGTCCCTCTTTATTTACAATTGCAGAACATTCAATCACCAAATCTTGGGGAAGATTTTCAATAATTCCATCGTTTGGTATATTGACTGCAATTTCATACGAATTTTTATCTTCAATTAAAGCTTCGATAATTGGTATAGCCCGTTCTCCAGATGGTTCTCTCATAAACATTCCTTTTCGAGGATATGTTCCTTTCTTAAGCCTCTTATAGTATCTAGAAAGTTTAGCATAACTTCCTTTATTTACTTGTTCCATTCTTGTAATCCAATCCTTTAAATCTTGGATTGATGTATATTGAGACCCAATTTGTATATATTCGCATATGTGATTGTCACCCACGTAAGGAAAATAGCCAAATCTTTTGTATACTTCGAAAGTTAAGTCTGCATAATGAAACCTATCCCTTTTGTCTTGAAAATATTCTAAGCATTTTGAGTTAAATTCTGGCATTAAATCCATTCCAGTGGTTAAATCCTTTAATTCAAGTAGAAAAGCGAAATGATTTAAACCACCAGTAGTTAATTGCATTTCTCTTATATCCCTATTTAACATATTGGGTAAATGGTGATTTGTTAATAACTCTATTTGATGGCAAAGCCCAACGAACTTTAGTTCAGGAACAGCCCTTTTAATTGCTAAACATATTCGGGACATGGGGTTTGAGTAATTTATTAAGAAAGCATTAGGGCAAATTTTTACAACATCTTCCGCAATTTTAATAATTTCAGGGATTTGTCGTGCGCTATGGAAAAATCCACCTGGACCCCCATTCTCTGCCATCATTTCCGTAGAACCATGCTTTCTCGGTATTGTATTATCTTGCCAACGCAATTCGAACCGATCTCCCTTTTCAATGGCAGAAATAACAAAATCTGCATCTTTTAATGCCTTCGATCTAATTGTTGTTTGTTCGATATTGAACTTATTACCAAGCTTTTCATTGTCTTTTACAACAATTTGATAAACCATTTCTAATTTCTCTTCGTTAATATCGTGAAGAACAACAGTTGATCCCGATAAAACAGAACTAAGGTTAAGATCCATCAAAGTAGCAGGACCAAACGAAGAACTACCTGCCCCTATTAAAACTATTCTTTTTTCCATGATTCTACCTACATCAATTTTGGTAAGAAAATATCGCAAATTAGTTAAATGTCACTTACCTTATAATATAATAGAATATGGTAAAACCATTACGATATGGCTTAGTGGGTTATGGTCTCAATGCGTTAGGTCATATATCAGAGCTAACAAATCATCCAAGAATAATAAGCCGTACAAGATGGATAGTTGGGTTCGACCCAGATCCTAATGCGAATCAGATGCTTAACAAAATTGAAGGCATAAAAGTAGCCAAATCTTTTGAAGACCTTTTAGATACAGCTGGTCTTGATGCCGTTATAATTAGTAGCCCCCTCAATATCACGCAGAGCAAGCCGTTGCGGCACTTGAGGCTGGATTACATGTATTTTCTGAAGTACCTATGGCAATTAAAGAAAAAGATATTAAAAAAATTATAAACGCTGAAGATAATTCAGGAAAAGTTTATCAACTTGGAGAAAATTACTGTTTTTACTCAGAAGTTTTATTTGCGGGTCATCTTGCATCTTCTGGCAAGATTGGTCCAATTGTTTATACAGAATCTGAATATTTGCACGATGTAACTTATAGGTGGAGAGAAGGGAATTTTGGCGATGTTGACACGCCACGCATAGATTCTTGGTACCAATTATTTGATCCTTTAATGTACGCCCACACTATTGGTCCTGCTCAAGTTGCGTTAGGTGGAATTAAAAAACCTATGCCATTCGTTGAAGTTATTAGCTATGCAAATGATATCGGTGGTTACCAAGCAAATCCAATCTGCCATCCTGCTAAAGCGTTTCAAGTAGGATTGTTTAAAACAGAAACAGGAGCAATTGCAAAATGCGCTAACGCCTATATTTTTGCCAGAGAGCCTTCCCGCCTTATTATTCAAGTAACTGGGCGTTTAGGGACATATGAATGTTATCAAATAGGGATACCAGGGCGACTATTTCTAACTGACGGACATAAAATTAGTAAGAGTCGCCATCGAAAAGGAAAATCAAAAATTGTTGATACTAACGAGTTATCAGCAATAGTACCTCCCGTTGAAGGTTTACATTACGGTTCTTCCGTTCGTATTATGGATGATTGGTTACAAGCCATCAATAATAATATAAAACCTGCCATCCACGCAAAAATAGCCGCTAATTTTTGTCTATCGGGAATTGCCGCATCTAAATCGGCTCGTTCTGGAGGGAAACCTATAAAAATTAAAAAGTTTTCAGAATAAAACTGAATTACTACTCTTTCTATAATTTAGGAGGTCTATTTCGGACTACTGAATTATAATCTCCCATACTTTTAGAATATGGTTTTAGGAGAAAAGAATATTTAAATTCATTATTTCCCTTCAATTTATATTTATTATGAAGAACTGCTAAAGCGGGGATATCACCACCAACTCCTTGTTGTTTATAGTCGACATTGAATGTGATATGCTCACGTTGAGGTAAGTTGTGATTATGCTTTGCTTCTTCTAAATCTTTCATTGTATACGGCCACGCACTTATACTTAAATTTGTCTCACCGAAATCCGATATTAGTATTCCTGATCCATCATTATTGGTCATGGCAACCCAACGAATGTCAGTTCTATTTCCATTTTCTTGTGGTCTAATATAGGGATGGATCAAATCTTTTACAAAACCCGAATAGATCCCAACAGCCGCTCCAGTCTTTCTATCTAGCATGGTTTCGTGAGGTCCTCTACCAAACCAAGTAATTCTATTAAATTCTCCAGAAATTTCCATCTGCATACCAAACCTAATCATATTTTTACTCGGAGTGAACTTATTTTCAATTAAGATATCTCCATTTCCATAAATCGTATATGTTGTATCAAGTGGTTTTTCAGCATTAATTACTTGAGATTTGACGTAAACACGAATGGTTTTAGAGTTTATTTTTTCATAATT
>JAUWNA010000575.1 GCA_030612905.1 Promethearchaeota archaeon | reverse complement strand
ACCAATTCTTCGCGTGAATATCCTTTAGCACGCCCAATAACTCCTAATGGGTCCCGACTATTTGTTATTTTTCTCATTAGATTTCACTCTCTAAAATTGTACTATTGTTAAGATCGGTAAAAGTAGAAAGAGTCGTTTGCTTTCGTCCGTTTATCAAGAGGTATGGGTCAGCTCGTTTTAACACCACGCCAATAGATTTTAGATCTTGTCTGCGCTTAAACAAAAATTTTTTAGCTTGTAAATTAATTATCCGTTTAGCGGAAATTGGACCAATTCCAGGTACGCGGAGTAGCTCTTTGTATGACGCCTGGTTTGGATCTACTGGGCCATGATCTTTAAAATATTCCCTTGCTAAGTGTATTTTAGGGTCTCCTTCGGGTAAATTACCATCATCGGTCAATACTTCTTTCAAATCTTTTAATTTATAATGATAGATTCGTAATAACCAATCGCTTTGATATAATCTATGTTCTCTTGCCAAGGAAGCTGCTTGTTTACCTGCTAACGGTGTACCTTCAATTGGAATGAAAGAAGAAAAATACGCACGCCTTAAATCAATTTCTTTATATCCCCAATCAATTCTTTTAAGTAAGTCGTAATCACTTTCACTTTCTGCAGCCCCCACTACAAATTGCGTGGTCTGTCCACTATTGAGAATTGGAGCACCATCCCATCGAAATTTTTTATACCCATCTTCCCGTCGACCTTTAATCATATTTTCTTGGTATCTCAATTGGTTATCTTGTTTTAAATCTTTCAAGATTTTGAGGGTTTCATCGTTGTGTCTGATGCGGATCTGCTTTAACCAGCGTTGGCGAGTTATAATATCGTTGTAATAATCTTTCTGTTCTGCGATTTCAGCCAAATGATCTTTAGTGGAAGCTTCCGAATTAATTGAAATACGATCAGATAGTGTTATTGCCTCTTTAAGGAGATACTTGCTCACACCTGGCAAACACTTAAAATGCACATATCCACCAAAGTTATATTTGAATCGAAGAAGTCGAACCACTTCCAACATTTCTTCAGATGTTTCATCGGCGCTGCCACAAACTCCAGATGAGATGAAAACTCCTTCCACCACGTTCATCGAATAGAGTTTCATAAATGTGCGAGCGTATTCCTCTGGTGTAAAACTCATCCGGTGCTTACAATTATTAGTAAAACAGTACTTACAACTGTAGATGCATTTGTTAGTGTATAAAGTTTTGAAAAGACTCACGCATCGACCATCAGGGGTGTAGCTGTGGCAAATTCCAGCACTTGCTGTGGTTCCAATCCAATTTTTCGAATCTCCAAAAAGTTTTGGATATTTATCAGTGCGACTGGAAGCGGTACTCGCACAAATATCATATTTTGAATTTGCTCCCAAGACTCGAATCTTTTCTAAAGTAGAAGGCACTTAAATCATCAGTTATTTTTTTTAATAAGGTGTATAAATCTATCTCTTGATGTTAACTTTATAAATCGAGGGGTATATTGAATTTTTGAAATAAATCAATTTTTTTATAAAAATTTAAGTTTTAATTTCTTTTCTGTTAAATATTAGATATATTTA
>JAUWNA010000437.1 GCA_030612905.1 Promethearchaeota archaeon | reverse complement strand
AATTCAAACTGATTAGTTAAGTTTTCAATGTAAGATATTTTTGAACTTTCACTTTTGTAAAGATCTCTTCGAGTGTATATTTGTTCATAATTAAATTCCTTCAATCTTTTTAGGGCTTCAAAGATTTCCTCACTATAACCAATTACATCGCTATCAAGGCTATTATTTAAGAGGTCCATAATTAGAGTTTTCATTATTTTTCGGTTAGTATCGCCAAGTACATCTGTACAACTTTTAGGTATATCAGACCTTTTAATGAATTTAATTAAAATCGCATCTTCGATATCTCTTCCGATATATGCTATGGTGTCTGCTAGCCTAACCCCTACACCCTCATAAGACATTGGGATTCTTTTTATTTTGTTTTCGTGAAATGCGTCGTTATATTCATTTGAATGGTCTTCCCAAGTTTTTCCATTCACTTCAATTGGTTTTAACCCTTGTTCGTAAACTTCACCATCATGACAAAGAATTCCGTCTAATACTTGTAAAGTTAAATTTAATCCTTCTGCAGGTTTATTTGGAAATCTTTTTTCTAGGTACGACAACCATCTAATTCCTTGAGCGTTGTGATTAAATGTACCCATTTTATACTTGATACTTATGTCATTAAGTATTTTTTCACCCAGATGCCCCCTTGGGCTATGACCTATGTCGTGTGCTAAGCTTATAGCTTCCATTAAATCAGTATTTAGTTTTAATATTCGCCCGATTTGACGAGCAATTCTTGAAACTAATAAAACATGTAACGAGCGATGAGTGATATTTGCGTTGTTAACACCAAAAAAGACTTGTGTTTTATCTATATAGCGTGCATATGCTTTGCTATGAACAATTCGGTCGACATCTCTGAAGAAATGAGGTCTAATATCGATTTCAGACTCAGCATCTTCTTCGTACAATCTTACCGCTTGAGAATCGGATATGGCCTTAAATCCAATATCGGAATCTCTACGCATATGTAATCTGTATATTTTAAGGTTTTTAGGATCCATTGCTGCTTAATATAGGTCTCTTATCAAGTATTTTATCAAATCGCCCTATATATTTCCAAATTTTATTAATATCGCATCGTGAGGACACTTTTCCTTACACTCTAAGCAGAAATTGCATTCTCCTTTCCCAGTAAAGAACTCGAATGGTTCATCTAGAATTCTTATTTGTTTTGGACAAATGTCTTCACAGATTCCACATTCAGACCTACCTACACATTTAACAGGGTTTCTGGATAATTTTAAAAAAGAATAATCGGTTATAGCTGATGAAACTGCGGCAAAAGGGCAAATGTACCTACAGTATATTCGTGGATACCACACCGAAAGGACAAGGATTAAAGTGTAGATACCTATTATAATATATCCTCCAGGTTCTAAAGTATCGAATTTTGCCGGTAAAAAGATATTCAGAAAAATATCTGGAAGAAACACAAAAATAAATTCAGACAGAGAAAAAAATCCTATTGGTCGTTGAGCAAAAACACCCATCTGGGTTTTAAAATCAAGATAAAATAAGACATTCGTATTTTTTGTAATTCCTAATGGGAATATGACTAATGTGATAATAATTATAAAAACATACTTTATGTTGAGAAGATTCTTATGAGTTTCAAGTTTTACTTTCTTTTTTTTAGTAGGTATCGCAGCACACACATCTTGGATCGCCCCAATCGGACATATCCATCCACAAAAAACACGATTTGAAAATAATAATATTAATATTAACACTGCAATAAGAAAAAATGGGAATACGCCTTCTGCCATGGAGAAGAAGATATATTCTAGCATTCCTGCTCCATTAGAAAGAGGATTTCTTGGCGAGTTTAAAATAGGTAGTGCCTTAATAATTCCTTCTAAACTTAATAAGTTAATAGGAAAAATTATTTCAATAATTATGTAGTTTATCATTAAAAACGCTAAAATCTGAACTATTCTTCGAGTGATTGTAATTAAGTTTGCTCTAATCTTTAACCTTTTAAATCTCAAAGATATCACTTGCTAAATTTTAAATTAATAAATAATTACTGGTTAAAAAAATTAGTCTTCTAAAAAGGTATGTGCGTTTAATAATTGAAAAAAGAGAAATAAAAAAAAATTAGAAAAAGTAATTTTTTTAAGCTTTTTTAATTTTACTGAAGGACTTTTTATACTCTTCGGGATTTCCACCCGCACCAAGGTAATCTATGTAAACTTTTAAACTTTTTAAAAATAAATCCCCAGCCATTTCCATAATCATTCTTTGGTCTTCCAATTCAAATTCAGTCCACATCGTCACTATAGTTACATCGCCTTTCGGTTCGAAGATATAACCGATTTTTTTCATAGGGCTTCCCTCTTGGATTGATGTCATCTTCTCTCGAGGTATGTTCTCAATTTCTATGTTTGTTACATCCCCTACATTAGTTTTTAAGAAATATTTTTTGGATTCGAGTTGTTCGATTTCAGTTACAACGATATTCCATCTTGGTAAACTCATGTAATCATTTAATATCTCATAAACTTTTTCTACGGAAGCTTTAATTTCTATTTTTTTTTCTACTGTTGGCAAAAAATCAACTCCTTTAGAATTAATTATCTTTAGTTAATTATAAATTATAATTTTTTAAAAATTACAGTAAAACATTTAGTTGTAATTTAAATCTTTAATTAAATATAATAGAGAAATTAATGGATTATTTGAGCGAAAGGGTCTCTCTGTTTCTTGGAGCTTTTGTGGCTTTTCTTAATTTTTTATGTATCATCGTCGATAAGCTTACACATTTGCTTTCT
>JAUWNA010000355.1 GCA_030612905.1 Promethearchaeota archaeon | reverse complement strand
TGAAAGAGTTTCTCCTAATTCGGTCTGATTAATAGCTGCGGCACTAAAATACGCAGCAGTTTTATACATTTTGCTGCATTCTACCATCGCTATTATCGCATTCTCCCAATCTTCCTCATCTTCAAATTTTTCTGAGATATGCGAATAGGCTCTTGCCATCACCCATAAGGTACGCGCACACTCAAACATTAAATCTCTTATCTGAATTTCCTTATTGTTGTCTAAAGGTTCTAAAAAATTCGGTGTAATGTCTAAATCTTTTAAAATTTTATATTGGTCTTCATTTTGATAATTAATGTTTAAAATTTTGGTGTACTCTAGAACTAAATTTAGATCGTCCAAACTAAAACTTTCTTCTTCTTTTTCTAAAGCTTCTTCAATTTTCTTTATTTTATAATGCAGATATCTAATACGCTGCATTATCTCGTCTGTAAAAAAAGTCATATTCTACACTTATTGTTTTTTATTTAAATTTCAGTTAATTAAAATAATTTAATCATCATTTTAAAACCATTTTAAAATTATGAAAATTAATATACATTAAAAATGGCTAATCAAAAAATATTTATTTTTGAATTTGTGAGTGGAGGAGGATACAATAAAGTTGATATTCCTTCGTCTTTAATTAGCGAAGGTTATGCGATGTTAAGAACCACAATAGGAGATTTCAAAAAATTAGGTTTTCAAATTATTACTTTATTAGATATCAGGATTGAATTTTTATCTCAATACCTAAAAGCAGATAAAATTGAACTAGTTAAAAAAATCGATGATTACATCAAAATATATACCGATTGTATAAAAGAATCTTCTTATTGCTTTATTATTGCCCCAGAGTTTTCAAATATTCTTTATAATTTAACTAAGATAGCAAAAGATAATAAAAAGACCGTTTTAAGTGTAGATTTGGAAGGTATTTGTTTAGGGACTTCCAAACTAATAACTTATAACTTCTTCCTGGAAAATAAAGTTAACACGCCCCAAACTTATGCCATCCCATTTAAAAAAAAATTTGATTTAGACTTTGTCCTTCAAAAATTTACCACATTAAGATGTCCAATTATAATTAAACCTGAAGATGGGGTTGGCTCTGAATCAATATTTTACTTCGAAACTAAGGCGCAGATTATCCATTTTTTTGAAGATTCTAACGAAAAACTCGATCTGAGTAGAAATTATATCCTTCAAGAATACATTGATGGTGAGGACCTAAGCGCATCAATAATTAACAGCGTATGCTCTAAAAAACCAGAAACCATGAATCTGATAATTTTAAGTATCAATGCGCAAAATGTAAAATTTAAGGACTCTGTTAATGATTCCATCTACTTAGGTGGTTTTACGCCGGTAGCTGATTACGAGCTTTTAAAAAATAGCTTAGAAAAAATATTGAAAAACATGGATTTGTCTAGTTTTCAAGGTTATTTTGGTATAGATTTTATTAAAAAAGCAGATAATTCAATACACTTTATTGAGATTAACCCTAGATTGACCACTTCATACATAGGGATTAGAAATATATTAGAGTATAATCCTTTAGAAGTGATTTTTAACCGAGATAAACCTTCGCTTAATTTAAACAGATTACCTCATCAAGGCTTTTCTAAATTTAATCAACTTGAATTAAAATATGTTGGAGACGAAACATCCAACGAAATTATTAGCACAATTATCCCAAAATTAATGAGTTTGATTCCAGAAATAGTAACACCTCCAATTGCTTTAAGTAAATCGGCTATGGATCGAGACTTATTGTATTATTGTTTTATAGCAACGAAAACAAAGGATTTAGATTCTTCAGAGAATAGAATTTCTAAAATTATTAAGATTTTTAACGATTACAATTTTAAAATGATTAAATAGAAAGTAGTAGGATAATAGAAAAACCTCCGTAGTGGATCAACAGCGAAATTATTAACGAATTTTCAATTTTTAACTTTTTATTCAAACTTAAATTATATGTTAACAACCATAAAGACAATACTTGGAATAAAATTACGAGCACATTATCTAATATTCTAACTGCTGGTAAATTTAAAGAACCTGTAGAGAATAAGATAAAATGCAATACTAAGTAAATATCTAAAGGAAATAAAATAATTGGAAAAGAAATTAAAAATTTCAAGGTATTTTCTTTTTTTTTATAAATTATGCGACATATGCCTTCGTTAATTAGAAAAAAGAAAAGAATGTTGCCTATAAATGTAATTGCAAGTATTATCTGAAGAATTGGTTCAATAAATTCGAATTCTATTATAGATTGCCCAAAAAAGAGAAATAACGGAAATAAACCGTTCAGACCACAAAAAATTGCCCCTATTAAAGCAATCGTAATTGAAATTATTATCGTATAAATCATTTGGTTGCTTTCGTAATTAATATATTTTTTTGGAGTCAATCGCATTAATCCTTTCAAAATCGGCGAACTAAATTCCTTTTTGCTAAAATCAGGAGTAATGATTGTATTTATGTTATCCTTTAACGAATTGTAAGCATGGAGCCCCAATTCAGTTAAGTAATACTTTTTATCATTACGTTGTTCAATTAAATGAGACAAAGTATCTAAATGGTGGTAAATCGTACCTGTACTTACCCTTAATTCTTTTTTAAGGTATGTGAACGAAGTAAATTTGTTCTCTCCAATAATGCTTATAATCTTTCTCCTAAGTCCATGACCCAAGGCGTAGTAAAAATTTGCCTCAGCATCGTAAGTTTTTGCTTTTTCCGTATGTGTTTCTTCTTTTTCACTAATTTCTTGATCCCCTTCTCACTTAGCTTTCCTTTATTAAAAGGACGTTTAAAATATCGAAGAAAATTAATATCGAGCCTATAATTGAAAAGTAAAAACCTATTTGGGCGGTAGGAAGATAAATGAATTCTTTTGTGACGATTTCAAAAACGAATATCAAAAAAAATCCCAACCCAACGAAATTAATTATTACAGAATTAATTCTATAATCTATTTTATAAACGATTAAACCCGTTCCAGCTAAACAGATTATTCCGCTAATTAAAGGAAATAGATATAAAAAAGAATCTTCAATTGCTACACTCGTTGTAATAATATATATGTATAATAAAGATTGATTAGAGAACCAAGAAAGAAATTGCGATAATATTAATAATATCGAGCCAGTTAATCCCAACAAACGAAAATCTAAATATTTTTTGATAGTCATAATTTTTTATGTTTTATACGATTTTTATATTAAAAAACATTCAAATAGTATAAACTAAAATAGTAATATTAATTTAAGTCTTAAAATACAACTACAAAAAAAATTTTGAACTGAAATGTCGTCGGAAAAAGAAAATGAAATTAATATGGATTCG
>JAUWNA010000295.1 GCA_030612905.1 Promethearchaeota archaeon | reverse complement strand
TTTAATCACCATGGTTTCAGGATTTTTAGCAGTTATTATAGTGATATCTGGAATTCGCATTATCTCTAGAAGGCATTGATGAAATATCCAATATTTTTTTTTTAATACTCATATAGATTTGTATAAGATAGGCATATCCCTCCGCTTTGCTGAAGTGTCATGATCAGATGTGTTAATTAAATCCAGGGCTTTTTTTAGAGAAATTTTTTGATAATTGGGGGAACATCCCACGGTGAGTCTGCTATTAAGGCTCCAGCTGCCTTTAACGCTTGAACTTTTCCTCTTGCAGTCCCAAAATCGCCAGAGATTATCGCACCAGCATGCCCCATTCTCTTTCCTTCGGGTGCGCTCTTTCCCACAATATAAGCAATAACTGGTTTAGAAACATTGTTCTTAATAAACTCTGCAGTTTTTTCCTCCTCGTCGCTTCCAATCTCTCCTATAAGGACGATTATTTTTGTTATAGGATCTTCTGAATAATACTTCACTGCTTCTTGCATAGTAGTTCCTCTCACAGGGTCTCCGCCTATTCCCACATATGCTGAAACTCCGATATCGCTATTTCCAATTGCTTTTGTTATTTCGTAAGACAATGTTCCACTTTTAGAGATTATTGCGACATCACCGTAATGACACATGTCGCTTGGCATTATCCCTAATTTGATTTTATCGGGGATTAACATACCAGGGCAATTCGGACCGATTAAATGTAGTCTCTTTTCCGTAGCTTTCTCAACAAGCCTAATCATATCAAACACGGGAACATTCTCTGTTATAATACATGTCATCATGATTCCCGCATCTAGACTTTCCAGAACTGCACCTAAAACGAATCTTGCTGGGACAAAAATTATACTTGTGTCTGCGCTCGTTTCTTGAATTGCTTCTTTTACTTCATTAAAAACTGGCACACCGTATACTTCTTGACCTCCCTTTCCAGGTGTAACCCCAGCAACAATTTTAGTACCATAATTAAGCATGATTTTAGTGTGAAACATCCCCTGCTTTCCCGTAATGCCTTGAACGATTACTTTTGAGTTCTCATTAATATACATGCTATTCACTCAGCACCTCTTTTACTCTTTTAACTGCATCCATAACGTCTTGAAACGCATACAAGTTTGCCTCTTTAAGTAAGGCAATCCCTTCTTTTTCGTTAGTCCCTGTTAGTCTAATAACCATTGGTGGTGCATCTGAAAAATCTTTGAGAGCTTGAATTATCGCCTGAGCAACTATGTCACATCGAGTGATACCTCCAAAAATATTTACCAAAACAACTTTCGGCTGCAATTTAAAAATCAATTCCAGCGCCTTATATACCCTTTCTTTACTAGCACCGCCCCCAACATCTAAAAAATTAGCAGAGTGTAAACCTAAATCAGACAAGACATCTAACAATGCCATCGTGAGTCCTGCCCCATTTGCTAGGATACCAATATCTCCGGATAGTTCAACAAACGAAAAGCCTGCTTTTTTCGCAAGCTTCTCTATGTCACTTAACTTCCTCTCTTGTAAGGTTTGTATGATTGGCTGACGAAACGCTGCATCATCATCTAGAATCATTTTTCCATCTACGGCAAATAATCCTGAAGGAGTCATTACCAGAGGATTTATTTCTACAAGTTGAGCTTCTAACTTCAAAACTATATCCCATAATTTCATGAATATTCGTGAAGCTGTAACAATTTGTTTGTCATTAAATCCCAATTGACGAGCGACTTTACTTGCTAACACTTCAGACAACCCATCTTGAAAGGAAAAACTCTCCTTTAATATTGCGTCTGGAGTAGTTTTAGCAACCTCCTCAATATCAATCCCCCCTTCTTTGCTAGCAATTAGAAAGAATTGTCTCCCCGAGGCATCCAAAGCTATAGAACAATAATACTCGTGTTCTATTGTTACGAGCTCTTCAATAAGAATTGCTTCAACTTGAAACCCAGCTACATTTCTATTAAAATATTCATTACACAGTGAAATTGCCTCATTTTGGGATTTAGCAATTTTTATTAACCCCGCTTTTTTTCTGCTTCCAATAGCGATTTGTGCTTTAACTATTGCTGGAAATGAAAATCCTTTAACTTTCTCTTCAATATCTTCGCCCCTTAGAATTAGCATGTTCCTAACTAATGGAATATCAAACTTGCTAAAAATTTTCTTACTCTCGTATTCAAGCAATCTTATGATAATAACCTCCTTTAAATAAAATTTAGTAGAATCTCGTAGAGAACAAGATTAAAATAAGATTTAAATTAAAAATCGCTTAGTATTTAATAAAATTTTTTCTAATAAACTATAATTTGAATCAATACATTATTTTTTGCTTTTTGGGAGAATACTTTAATAATTAATAGAGCGAATTAAATAATATCTAGAATGAACTCTGAATTAAAAGATGAAAACTTCTAAAAATGATGTGAATCATACTCAGCTTGAAGAACCAAGTCTGAAAAAGATGGTAATATTTTCAACTGGATATTTTTTGAATACCTATTTAATGATAGCTTTCAATAATTATGTCTGGACATTCTATGAAGGAGAACTCGGGTTAATCAGTATAGTTCCTTTATGGCCAATATATATGGCACTCGCAAATACACTATACATAATATTGAGTATGTTAATTAACCCATTTATAGGATATCTTACAGATAAACCCTTCAAATGGACCAAAAAGCGAGGGTTTCATACGCCATGGATCATTATCGGAGGGATTCCTACGATTATCCTGTTTTTCTTCCTATTTACACCCCCTCAAGTGTCAGGGATTGAAAGTGTATGGCCCATTCTAATATATTATATAATAATCGTATTCCTATATGATATGTCGTATTCTCTTCTTCAAACGCATTCTTTTGGTGCTTTTGCTGCACATTTTAGGGGTGATACAACGCGTAGAAAAGGAGGGATATTGACTCAAATTTTTACCTTTATCGCAAATTTCTTAGCAATCACAATCTGGTCACTGGTAATTGATCCCGGGAATCCAACATCGTTCACAATCGCTGCGTTTATCAGCATTATTATACTCTCATGCTCACTATTGGTGTTTATACCTGGATCCAAGGAATCTAAAGTGATAAAAGAGAGATTCATCGTAGGGTATGACAACTCGGAAAGGATTTCCTTTATTAAAACTATGAAGATAGCTATAAAACAAAAAAACTTCATGTTGGCTGTATTATCTTATCTTACATTCATGATTGCGTTTGGTCTTATGAGCATGAATACAGTCAACTTTATTGATGATGTTCTACAAGAAGGGCAACACATAAGAAGCATAGGTTCAATTTTAATGCTAATATCTTCTTTTCTAACAATGCCTATATGGGTTCGCTTAGCTAAAAAAATAGGACATTCAAACACTTATGTAATAGGTTTAGCTTCCTACGGAGTAAGTCTATTGTTAAACCTCTTTATTGTGAACGCGTTTCAGTTCTACTTAACAAGCATTCTAAACGGGATCTCAGTAACATTGTTCTTGATTATGATATCACCCGTTTTGGCAGATTGTTACGATGAAATCGCTGTGAAATTAAAAAAACATCACGAGACTACTCTAATTGGAATTCGAAACTTTTTCGTTCGAACTTCTGTAGTGTTTCAGAGTTTTATTATAGCAATTATTCACGCGTTCACAATTTATGACCCAATAGAAGTTTCTCATCAATTTAATGCCTTAGTAGGTCTTCGGATAATTCAAGGATTAATTCCGTTCATTATTTGCAGTGTGGGTGCGTTAATCTTTTATAAATGGTTTGATCTGAAAGGTACCAAAAAACAAGAAGTTACTCGTAAGTTACAGGAATTAGGTTTATAGCATTTATCAAAATTGTATTTGAGAAAATAATTCGAT
>JAUWNA010000126.1 GCA_030612905.1 Promethearchaeota archaeon | reverse complement strand
TAAAAATTGAAAAAGAATTTAATTTTCCTCAAGATATTGAATGGGCGATAGAAAACGATGAAATCTACATATTACAAAGCCGACCAATCACTACATTAAAAAAGTGAAGAATTAAAAGAAAAAAAGAGTTTTATATTCTTTAAATTTAATTAAATACCGATATCCCACTTTAGAAAAGAATACGGAAAGAATTTTTCTTGTTCTACTTCAGCTACTACGTATCCTTTTTTCATAGAGTTATCTCCCTTTAAATATGCGGCACCTAATACTCTTTCTACCTTAATTTCGCCCCAAGGGTCGCTCTCAGATGACTTTAATGTAATTTCTGCGTTCCCCAGTTTTAGTTCCTTAGGTCTTAATGGAACCTCTTCTCTTATTAAACGCGGGTTGTAATCAAAGCCCTTACCATCTGGAGAAGGAAAATGCTTAAAATTGTATGTTATTGACACAATTTCAGAGCCATCGCCAATTGTGCCAGTAAAAAGCTCCATAGCATCAGGTGTATTTAATCTACCGTTCAGTTTTGCCTTCACTTCGTAGTATCGCGTTCCTTGGCGCTCTATCCAACCTTCGACGATTCTCTTTTCTCGTTTAAAATAGATATCTGCCATTTTTTTTGGATATCCAAATACTTCTCGACCAGCGACTAACGCTTGGTCGTCTGTAACCGGCATGGATAGGCAATAACCTCCTTCTACACCGTCAAATTCTGCACTTAAAAAAAGAGCACCTTCGTTATATGTCACGCCGAAATTAGTTTTAGGATAATAGGCGACAAACGCGTAAGCAATTGGAGTACTCGTAGGTTTTAAGGGTGGTGGCAGCAATCTTTTTATTATTTCGGGTTTAGTCTCCCAATACACGACCAACATTTCTGCGTCGTAGAAGTCAGCGGTTTCTCTATTAGTCATAAACCCGCCCGAATCTCTTAAAAAACTCGTTTTATTTTCACCTCAAATTAGATTTTTACTAATACTATTATTATTATTTCAATTTTTAATTTAAAATTACTGAATTATTTATTTATTTTTTATAACAATGCTTGATCTATTAGTTCCATGATGTCAACCATCTTAATATTGGAATTTAAAGCGGTTATTGCATCCGCGAGATTTCTATAACAAAACGGACATATACTCACAAGATAATCTGCGCCTGTCTCCTCAGCTTCCTGAACTCTAGTCTTAGCAACTTCTAATGCTAAATCGGGAAAGCCTTTCTTTACGCCTCCGCCAGCTCCGCAACATTTAGCGTTCTCTTTAATCGTTTTCATCTCGGTCAAATTAGCAATTTTTGATAATATCTCCCTTGGTTCTTCGTAAAGCGGTGAAAGACCAGAATTTCTTCCTGTATGACAGGGGTCGTGATAGGTCGTATTAATTTCTAAATTTTTAAGAGTTATATCTTTCTCCTCTAAAAAAGATTTGATATACTCAATTGTGTGAAGCACTTTAATTTCTAAGTCCTTAACAACATCAGCGTAATCTATTTTTAAAGTCCTGTAACAACCCGCGCAACTCGTAATAATAGTTTTAACGCCGCTTTTTTTGAACAACTCGTAATTTTTCCCAGCCACTGAATTGAATGCTTTCATATCCCCAGTTCTCTTACCTACGCTTCCGCAACATACTTCATGTTCTCCAAAAATAGAAAAGTCAACTCCAAGTTTACGAAGTACTTTTGCTGTGTTTATAGCTACTGTTTGAATTTCTGGAGTTAAAGCAGCAGTGCACCCAACAAAATAAAGCACGTCCGCTTTTTCAGAATAGGCGTTTTTTACCTTAAAATCAAGTTTTTCCGTCCAATTCTTTTTCTCTTTGTTATCTCTCTGATATGGATTTAACAATTCAACCATTGCTTTATTCATTGGTACATGTGCTTCCAGACCACAACCCGCGTCTATTAATTCAGCTCTTAAAGCCTCGTAAATAGTTGCGTTATCCATATCGTAGGCGCAAGCTTCAGAGCACGCGTTGCAAGTAGGACATTGATAAATCACTTCAGCCATATCTTTGCTAAGCTCTAATTTTCCTTGCCATAGAGAGCGAATAATTTGCATTTTTCCTCTTCCAAAGAAAGCTTCGAAGCCAGACGTGTGATCTCTTGCCACGCAAACGCCCCATTTTTGAGGGTCGGAAGTATAATCTGTGGCTTCTCGACAATCTCCACAACTTATACATTGTAAAATTGTCGGACCAATCTTGCTTAAGTGTTTAAATTTTTCGTTAGGATTTATTTCAGTCATCTTATTTCCATCTACTCTTCATTTTTAATAATATTTTGTGTTATATCATTATCGTAACTATACATATGAAATTTATTTGGAGACAATAAAAAATCAGGGTCTATAACCCTTTTAATATCTTTAAAAAATTGTATAAATTCGGGTGTATAAGCGTTGGCTTCAACTATGGACTGAGATATTGATTCTCCTAACCAATAATGAACGCCCCCATATTGAACTTGATACATTACCTTTTTGTGCCATATATCCATAGCGACTTGACGCTGATCATCTACATTTTCGGCATTAAAACCACCAGCAAAAATACAATGACCATTAGGTAATAGATGGATCGATCTAGCGAATAACGAAAAACTTTGAGCCGGAAAATTACCTCTATTTTCGTTATCAAACAACTCGTTTAACTCTTTTTTATCTGCTATGGACGAGATCGGTATTTTATGACAGGTTGTGCAAGAGATCTTCGGCGGCGCTAACGAGATAAATTTATTGAAATAGCTATAAGGAAATTTAAAATCAAACTTCCAATCCTTTGCTAATTTTAGATCGAGATCTATTTCTGTCCATTCAAAAGGTCTTGCAACGTTATCTTTAGTCATTATTCTATTTACTTGTTCAATATAGACTTCCAAAATTCGCTCGTCAAACGCCTCAAGTATAAACATAAAAACGGGTCCAGTAAGTCTAGCTCTTTTTGGAGGTTTAATTTTAGCTTGGGAAGCTAAGAGCTGTACTACTACGCGTGGATTTATATAAAGATCGTGTATTCCGTCTTTAACTTCTTTTTGTAGTTTATACATTAACTCAAAAACTTTATTATAATCGTCTTTTTTAAAAATGTAATTTTTCTGTATCTTATATGGCGAATTAGGGAATAACCTTAAAGAGCATTTAGTTTTAATGCCCATAGTTCCGGCATCTCCCATAAATAGCCCCGTAAAATCAGGAGCAACACCGTATCTACAAAAAGGTTTTGCGTACCTATTAGATGCGGCTCCAGTCCAAATTATCGTGCCTTGTGGATTTGGCAATACAACCTCAACACCTAAACAAATGTTTGGAACTAAACCATATTTAGTGGACCCAAAACCAGCGGTGCTGTTAGAAAGACCTCCTCCAATTGTGGCTGAAAATCCACTTCCGGGACCAAGAACACCTGTCGTTAAACCTATTTTGTATAGTTCTGATAATAAAGCCCCCCAGGTTACTCCACATTCAACTTCACAATAGAAATCCTTTTCATTTATTTCAATGATTTTATTCATCCGCGTAAGATCAATAAGGATACCCCCTTCAATTGTCGCACCTCCAACTAAGTCGGCCCCTCCTCCTCGCGGTACTATAGGGATTTTATATTTATTAGCAATTTTTACAATATCTGAAACTTCTTCCGTAGTTTCTGGACGTACTATAATATCAGGCCATCTATCAGGAAAGGCAGGATCAACGTTTCTAGAATAGGCAGCTTTCATAAAATCTTTATCGGTGATATATTCGGTTCCAACCGCTATTTCAATTTCTTTGAATACTCTATCAATTTTGGACATGATTCAATATTAACAAATAATAGATTTGTAATATAATTAATACCAATCCCATTTGGGAAACGAATAGGGTAAAAAATCTCTTTGATCTACTTTAGCAACAACCTCTCCAGGAAGCATAGTATTGTCTGTTTTAAGATATAACGCGCCTAGTACCTTTACAACTTCAACTTCAGCCCAAGGATCGTGCTCAGTTGAGTTTAGCTTTATTTCAGCTAAGCCCATTTCCATCGATATTGGACGAACCGAAGTTTCCTGCTTAACTAACCACGGATCGTAATCAAAACCTTTTTTATTAGGTGCTGGAAAGTACTTGAAGTTATAATTAATCGTATTTTTCTTTCTTCCCGGAAGAAGACCCAACTCTTTTATGATACCTGGCGTTTCGCTATCGTTGAATTTACCAGTTAAATTTACTTTAATTTCAATATTCTTAACCCCAAGACGCTCAGACCAAGCTTCAACATATTTATCCTTTCGATTAAAATGTATTTTAGCTATTTTTTTAGGGAATCCAAAAATCTCCCGACCTCCAATCATCGCGCGATCGTCGTCAACGGGCATAGCTAAGTAATAATTTCCTTGTAAGCCATTATATTCACATCTTAACGTCAAAGCACCTTCAAGATACGGTAATCCTTGATTGGTACTAGCGTAGTTTGCTATAAACGACATAACTACTGGTCTACTAACAGGCTTTAAAGGAGGAGGTAAAATTCTTTCGACTATCTCAGGTTTAGTCTCCCATAAAACCGTTATCATTTCAGCACTTTTAAATACACTGGTCCTTAACCTTTCTTTTCTCTCTTCTATCTCTTTTATTGAACGTTTAAAACTAATTTTTATTCACCTTATTTTCCTCTTTTACAAAATGTTCTGATAAATCATGGTTATAACTATACATATGAAACTTTTTAGGACTTAACAAATAATTTGGATCTACAGCTTTTTTTATATCTTTAAAAAATTGAATAAATTCAGGCGTATAGGCATCAGCTTCAACTATCGATTGAGAAATTGCTTCTCCAAGCCAATAATGTACGCCTCCATATCGAACTTGAAGACGTAGCTTTTTGTGCCACATTTTCATGGATTTCTCGCGTTGTTCATCTATGTTATCGGCATTAAATCCACCTACAACTACACAATTACCGTTAGGTAAAAGAAATATAACCGTTGCAAATAATGCAACACTTTGTGGTGGAAACTCATCCCGGTAGTTAATATCAAATTGAGTGCTTAAATTTGCTACTTTATGTAAAGCAGAAATTGGAACTTTATGACATGTGGTACACGATATTTTCGGTGGGTTTACTGATATAAATTTATTAAAGTAGTGATATGCATATTTTAAATTAAATTTCCAATCTTTGGATAGAGGCTCTTCTGGGTCAATTTCTTGCCATTCAAACGGTCGAGCATCCTCTTCCATAAGATTTTCAATTTGTTCAAGGTAAACATCTAGCACACGCTCATCTGTAGATTCCACTAATATCGAAAAGACCGGTCCTTTTAACCTCGGTCTTTTGACGGGTTTATTTTCCACCATACCTGCCAGTAATTGAACTACAATAACAGGAATTACAAGTACATCGTGTAATCCGTCGCGTATTTCTTTCCGTAATTTATACATGAGCTCAGAAACTTTATTATAATCGTTCTTCTTTAACATATAATATCGCTGCGCTTTAAACGGCGTCTCGGGATGCAATCGTAGGAAAGCTTTAGTCTTAATGCCCATAGTCCCTACATCCCCCATAAATAGCCCAGTAAAGTCGGGAGCAACGCCGTACCGACAGAATGGCTTTGCGAACTTATTAGCCGCCGCTCCTGGCCTAATTATCGTGCCTTGTTGATTTGGTAAAACTACTTCGCCACCTAAACAAATGTCAGGAATAACGCCGTATTTTGTGGACCCAAACCCAGCAGTACTATTAGAAAGGCCACCTCCGATAGTAGCTGAATAGCCGCTCCCCGGACCGAGTACCCCTGTTGTTAAACCTTTTCCTTGTAATTCAGAAAGCAACGCACCCCATGTGATTCCGCATTCAACTTCACAATAGAAATCCTTTTCATTTATTTCAATAATTCTATTCATTCTCGTTAAATCTATTAGAATGCCACCTTCGCTTACGGAACCCCCTACGAGATCTGCACCACCACCTCTGGGAATCATTGGGATTTTGTACTTATTAGCGATCTTTACGATTTCAGATACTTCTTCAGTTGATTCCGGCCTAACTATAATATCCGCCCATCTATCTGGAAACGCCGGGTCGACATTTCGAGAATATGCTGCTTTCATAAAGTCTTTGTCTGATATAAAATCGGAACCGATTATTCCTTCTATTTCCTTATACGCATCCTTTACTTTTGACATTTCTTATAATCTAAACAGTTTGAAAGTAATAATTATATGATAGAACTTGTGAACTAATAAAAGTATATTAAAAAAAGATTATTTTAATTTCTTGACTCGTTTAGCTATTTTCTTTTTAATGTCTTCGTAAGATGGCGGGGGCCCCGTTCTAATCTCCTTTTCGTCAATAAAAAGTGCAT
>JAUWNA010000464.1 GCA_030612905.1 Promethearchaeota archaeon | reverse complement strand
TAGATACTGACACGATAATAGTCGCTGTAGGGACTAAAGCAAATCCAATTCTTACGAAATCAATCCCAGAGTTAAAGGTAAATAAATGGGGGTACATTGAGGCTAATGATGAAGGTCAGACTAACATAGAAAATATTTTTGCTGGTGGAGATATCGTAACAGGGGCCGCTACTGTAATCTCGGCTATGGGCGCTGGTAAGCGAGCTGCTCACGGAATTGATAACTATCTTCAAGAAAAATACTTAGATAAGGATTAAAAAAACCAATTTTTTTGTTTTTTTTTAGGATACACTCCAATATTTTTAAGATTCTGTTTTGTAACTTTAATTTTAAAAATATGTTTGGCTTTTTAGCTCTTAATATTAAATTCTCAACAATTTATATTGAAATATTGAGATTCTTTACATAGTTGTCTAAAAAATGAAACAGAGATATAGCATACAAACTCGCATGGGTCCTTCCATAGGAACTTCAGTCAGAAACTGGATGAAGCTAATCTTGACAAACGGATCTATAGCGGCAAAATACTATCCACGAGTTTTTTTTATAAATCTTGTAAGCACCATCGGCATTCCCTTTCGCTTATATGAACGTTGGAAATTTGATGATAGAATTCACGCTACTAAAATAACTTCTCCTCCCATTTTTATATTAGGCCCTTGGAGAAGCGGTACAACCCATCTTCATAATTTAATGTGCCAAGACACCCAATTTGGGTTTATAACAATGTTACAAGCTATGTTTCCAAGTTCTTTTATGAGTAATAATTTATTTCGCCATCTTATTTCATAAAAAAACACTTCATGATATGATCAATGATCATATTTAAATAGGATGATTGATATATGATCATATGATCAATAATCATATGGAGAAAATTTATGAAAGAATTTAGAGATAAAGATCCAGAAAGATGTGATGATTATCCAGATTTTACCTCATTCCATAAAAGAGAAATGCGTAGATTCCCACCTAATTTTGTTAATTCGTATCGAGGTCCTCCAATTCCAAGATCACCAAGGAATAAGCATAGACATCCCCAACATCCTCACTTTCATCCATTTGGTCCACCTTTGCCGATGTCAAGAGATGAATTCAAGGAGATCAAGCATTTAATGATCTTAACACTATTATCTGAAATTAATGAAGGTATTACGGGATATCAATTACAGGAGCAATATAAGTTACCTCGTGGAAGCATGATGAGAAGTTTAAATGAATTAGAAGAGAATAAATCGTTATCCACGATTCAAGACGTTGTTAAAGGACGCTCTCAGAAAATTTATACCATTACAGACAAGGGGAAAGAAAACTTGGAGAACCTTAAAGAGATATGGGCATATAAATTCTTAAGAATGACTGATATCGCACCTCCGGAAAAATATGGCAATCCATTTGAAGGTGGACGCTTTAAAAATCGTTTATTGAGAAATTTAGAGAATAGTGAAAGCACAGAAGATGCCATAGACATTTTTAGGGGATATCGATCGAAATTTAAAAAAATGTACAATAGACTGCAAAATCGAATGGAAAAGTTGGAGAAGACAAAATCCTATCTGGATTCTATTATAGCTGAAATAGAAAAAATGGATCAATTTGATTTGAACAAAATAGAGGAAATGGTTAATAAATTTCCTTAAATTAACTTTTTTTTTCACATTTAGAATTTCTTAAAAATATTCGCGATATGTCATTGTATCACTTGCTCCCTTGGGGGCATATTTTTAAACAATAAGAACAATAATTATTGTCCAATAAACTTTCCATGCATTTTGAGCGATCTATGTGAGTGAAAATGCCAGAACCTTTTACTTTCTCAATCGGTTCTTCGTAAGTAGCTCCACCTAAACAATTTGTTATGCAAGCACCGCAATCCTCGCAAAAATCTTCCATATCGCTAAGATCTACTTTCTTTGTTTCGGGTATAATAGCATCCGTAGTTATCGCGCTCCACCTCTGCCTCGGACCGAACTTGGGGCTAATAATTAACCCGTTCCGCCCCTTTATTCCTAACCCTGCAGCTACAGCGTGGGCTGTAAACAAGAGTTTCCCTCCAAATGGATGATGAGCTTCCGTCTTGTAACCTTTTTCTTGTAGAAATCGCGTTAGCTCGATCGTTTTTTCTCCTAAGTCGTAATACACTCTAAACGCTTCAATGCTGACGTGAACGCTTGGAGCCGTTTTGATCTTATCCCAATCCATTTCCATACCAAAAATTATCGCGTTCTTTCCTACAATTGGAAGGTTTTTGAAGATATAGTTTTCTAACACGGGCGTATAACCAATAAGAGCAATTCCCATTTCTTTAGCTAAATTCTCAAACTCTACCCAAAATTCTGGCGTCGTCTCGGTCTTGCTATTATCGCCATTTTGATATTTCGTTTTGTTCGCCTTTTGAAAGCCTTTAAATGTCCCAGTTAAATACTTACTATATTCTTTTGCGGTTTCTCGGTCCAATTTCTCTTCGGTTGATAATTTCATCGTAAAAAGCTCTTTGGGAACGACGAACACTAAATCGTCGTTCTCTCCAACAAAAGTCGGCTC
>JAUWNA010000320.1 GCA_030612905.1 Promethearchaeota archaeon | reverse complement strand
AGATCTTTTTCTGCTTTTTTAAAACGAGGGATGATTCTTGCTATAAATAAAATACAGTATATCTCTTCGTTAGTTTTAAGTGGAATTCCATAAAACTTTATACGCTCGTAATTCCCCTCTTTCGTTTTTATTTTTATTTCCGAGAGTTTAGATTGTTTTCCCGCTCGTTTGATCTCGTTAATAATCTTTAATTTTTTCTCAAACTCATCCTCATCGAGAAAATCGTTAAAAGACGCTCTTATAATTTCTTCTCTATTATATCCTAAAATATTTAACGCAACTTCGTTAATATCTAGTAAAAAACCTTCCAAATCAAGAATATAAATTAAATCCAAAGAATAAAGAAATAAATCTTTAAATCGCTCCCTTATATCTTCCTTATTGTAAGACATTATCTTTTTTTTAAGATGTTATATCATGTTTTACACTTTTATCGTTTACAAAGAGATTAAAGCCATCAAACAAGCAAAAATGTTTTTAATTCTTTTATAATTTTAAATTTTTGATCTCCAACTTAAAATGTAATAAAAATAGATTAATTTCAATATTATTACGATGAACTAGTATCACCTCCTATAATACTTTTATTATTTGAAATAATAGTTTTTATTAGTACTGTCAATTCTAAATCAAGCGAATTCAAGCACTTTTCTAACCCGTGCTTGAAAATCTTTCTCGTCCAACGATGGACCGTGTAAAACTTATCGTTTTTAACCAGACTCTTGTACAGATATTCTATATTAATTAAATTCATGATATTAGTGACAGAAATGCTATCTAACACGCCAATTCGCTCGAGAGGCGATTGTTTAGAACTCCACGAGATTTCGGCACCTCCTACAATGTGAGGAGCGTTTAAAAGGTTATGATAATAAGCAGCCGACTCTCCTTGATGTTCCACATAAAACCACGATTGTTTCCTACCCTGTCCTTTTCTTATGGGCCTTTTTAGACAGTTGTTAAAATCCTCGAGGTCGTTATTCGTTCGGGGTACAAACTTATTATCGTAGGAAACATATAGCTCCTTTTTATACATTCTAAACCGTTTTTCCACTATCTTGTAGACTTCTACAAGAGAATCGTTAGATTGGAGCGATTTTATAAAATTTTTTATCTCATTTTTAATTTCTTTTCCTGATCTTCCTGCCTGTCCGAGAACGCGCCTAATCGCTTGAAAAACCTCAAAAATTTGCTCCAATTCGAAAACTAACTCGGATATTTCAAGATCACCAACGATTTTTCTTATTATCTTGTTTAGCTCATTAAGACAATCTATTAAAAATTGGACGTCAACGCTCACATTTTCTGATAAGAACCTTACCAAATCGAGGCTTGAGCTCACTCTCTGAGAAAGGCTAAAAAGCTGACGATGGAGCTCGACGTGTTTAAGATAGAAGGGAAAGACATCCTTGGAGGAGCGTGATAATAACGACTCGCAAATCTCTAAAAGGTCGAAAACTTTTTGTAGTATAGAGACAAGGGAGGAGGGCATTTCAAGGGCATCGACATGCCCGAAAAAGGCTTGTTTTAACTCCCTTACTTGCTTTAGTGCGTCTTTCCTATTTAGTTTTTTTTTAAAGCTTTATAGAGGTCTTTCATTAGATCTTTCCCTAAATTATCCAAAAAATGGCGATGACAGTACTGGTAAGGAATGTCGCTGTAATACTTCCGCGCCGCACCTATTAGTCCACGCTCGCCATCTCCTACCATGTAGTCCGGAGTTCCAAATTTTTTAAACACGGCTTCCATGAAATCATGGATGGTATCGCTGTCGTGCTTGTCGAGAAGCGCCGATCCTAAAACGGTTCCGCTAATCAAGTCTCGTATTATAAAGAGAGTCCTGCTCCTATTTGAGCTAAGACCGTCAATTGAATACACCCGAAATGGTAATTCATCCAATCCGCCCTTGATCTTCTCCTCGTTCCCCATGATGAGAGCCTCTCCTAACGCCAGAGCTATTCGTTTATAATTATTCACGCTCGGTTGGCTGATGGTAATTCCGTGCTCTTCTAACAAGTATTTCACCACCTCTTCTTCCGTCTTGTTCTCTTGTTGAATGAGGTACCCGATTAAAAGAATAACGTCCATGGCGTACATCTTTTTAGGCAACATGTAGAGATCTAAAGAAGGATTATAAAACCTCCTATTTGAAGCAGCAGCAACGCACTCTTCATTCACGCATCTTTTATGGATCACCTTTAAAGAAATATCGTATTTTATGGTGATGAGAGGCCTTGCCTTGCTTATATAATAATACTCGAGCGGATGTCCGCAAAAAGGGCAAAATATCTCCTCTAAATCGAGCGTTATTTCTTTTTGAATTCGTTCGGGAATCTCTTTCGGTTCAGGAACGAATTCGTCTTTTATAAAATCTATCAATGAAAGAGCTTTCTCCATGTAACATTGTGATATTACACGGGTATATTTAATGAAGTGATATGTAGGAGATATGAAAAAAAAAATTTAATTGCTATTCTAGTATATCTTTATAATATTGACTTAAACTCATATTATTTAATTGAACTTAAAAAAATTTATGACCTCTCACGATACTTTTAAATTTGGGAGGCTCATCTTCATAAACCTTAGCAATTTAAACACTTCCGAGTTTTTTAGTTTTTTTGAATAAAGCCACGATTTAATTGTTTGAATGTAATAAGGGTTATTATAAGAAGAAATATCATTAGAATAACATTAATTATCGCTGCTAATTGGAAACCACCCATATCAAGTAGCAGAGCCCCAAAATAAATAGTAATGCTTCTTCCTAAGAATACAAAAACCCCCTGTATACCAATAGCTAAAGCTTTCTCTTCAGTTTTTACAACTTTTGCTGTTAATGCTAACATTGATATAAAAAAAAATGGAATTGTTGGTAAACTATAAACAATTAAGATGACCATTAACGCTTGAGGCATTATAGCAATTAGTATACAAAATATTGAGAAGCCTAAAATTGACCATAAAATGAAAACTTTTTTTAATCTTTCTGAAATACCCATTTTAAAAAATTCTAAAGTTTTTTTTCCAGAATTTATGTAATTATTTTCCAATCTTTTACTATCAAGACTATTATGGTCATTTGATTGGTATCTTTTGATAATTGCTTCTCCTAAATAATTTGTTCCTAGAAAAAGGACAAAAGAAATGACAAAAGAAAATGAAAGCATGACAAGTTCACCCCCACTTTCGATATAAAACACGGAAAAGAAATTGACAAAAAGAGAGAATGTTATACTTCCAAAAAATGAACAGATTAAGACAGCGACAAAAAGTCTATTATGAAACAAGTTTAAAACATTATGTTTCATACTAATTGAATTTATAGATAAAGAAGCAGAATCTATTTCTATATAACCGGGGGAAATATTTTTTTGGATAGGAGATGATTTTTCTTGATCTTTAATTCCTTTTAAAAAGTTATTATCGATTATTGTTTCTTTTTGGTTCAATTCTCTTATTCGATGTTCATGGATGGTGAAAATGATGCAAATAAGTGAAGTTAATGCCATTATCACCGCAATGAAGAAAAGAGTGGTAAATCCAGAAAAAACTACAATTAATCCACCACCCCAACTACAAACCATGAACGCTGTTGACAATAAAACACCAAATTTTGACTGGAATT
>JAUWNA010000569.1 GCA_030612905.1 Promethearchaeota archaeon | reverse complement strand
TGGTTGATATTTAAAAATGGGAGAAGATGAAACACCCGATATTGATTTAAAGAAGATGGTAAGCGACGGAAAACAAGAAGCAATGGACGAGAGAATGGTAAGTATTCGCAATAATATGGCTAAAATAAAACACAAAATCGTTGTGATCTCCGGGAAAGGAGGCGTTGGTAAAACTACCGTAGCTGTAAATTTAGCAATGAGTTTGGCAAGCGTAGGGATGCGCGTAGGTATTTTGGACGTAGATATTACAGGACCGAATGTGAATAAGATGTTAGGTATTAGTCCCGAAGTTAGACCTCGCGTAGACCCCGACGCAAAGAAGTTCTACCCGGTTGACGGTCCTTTAAACACTAAGGTAGTTAGTATGGCGTTTTTACTTCAAGATAGCGATACACCTGTGATCTGGAGGGGCCCTATGAAAATGGGGGCTGTACGGCAATTCTTAGGTGACGCGCATTGGGGCGATCTTGATTATCTAATCTGTGATTTACCTCCTGGCACTTCTGACGAAACTCTTGACATATTACAGCTAATTCCTGATGAAAATGTTGTAGTTGTATCCACCCCTCAAGAAGTTGCAATTATGGACGCTCGAAAGACTATATCAATGGCAAAAACAATGGAAAGACATGTACTTGGAATAATTGAAAATATGTCTGGATTTAAATGCCCTCATTGTAACGAATACATCGATCTTTATCCTCCTGGTGGTGCAGAAAAAGCATCTAAGGATTTTAACGTTCAATTTCTAGGCAAAATTCCTTTTGAGGTCGAAGTAGGTCAACAAGGTGACCAAGGATTGCCATTTGTTTTAAAATACCCAGATCGAGAAAGCTCTAAAGCATTTAAAGCAGTAGTAGCTAAAATAAGAGAAGAAATAGAAAAATAAATTCTTTTTTTAAATTTTTTTTAACCTTTTAATGTCCGCCACCAGCGCAGGCAGCTTCGTTAAGTGGTTGTAATTTTCCTTGTAAAAGTAGCTGAACATTATCGTTTAGAGTCCCTGTAACTCCTTTATATAACTTAATTCCATATTGAGTAAATCCTGTGAACGGTCGACCGCCTATTCCTCCAACAATCATATGCGTTACTCGTCTATCTCTCATGTCGTTAACGGGTTCCATGCAACCCGTATGTCCGTTATTTCTCAAAGAAAATGCAATTTTTAGGTTTTCACTTTGATCAATCTCTACTCCTACAAAGTAGTTGCAATGTCCGAAGTGTTCGGAGATTGGATCTAATAGTTCTGGTCCATCGGAGGGAATTCCAATAACTTTATTCATTTTATATCACTCACGTTAAATATGTTTATTAATTTAAATGAATTTTTATTCGTCATTAAATTTAACGGTTATAAAAAATCAGTTCTCATTAAAAAAATCGAACGTAATTGCGATTAATCCAACAAAATCTAAAATTTCCTATAAGTCCTACGAAATTTGGGAATATATATCCACATGATATAAAGTCTGATAAATACCTAAAGAATTTAAACAAATAGTTATATATTTTTATTATAAAAATGGAGATACAAAAAATCTTCATAATTACAGGTTAAGGGTAAATTAACATTAGCTTAGATATTAAATCAGAAGTCTCGAAATATTTAA
>JAUWNA010000240.1 GCA_030612905.1 Promethearchaeota archaeon | reverse complement strand
TTTATAAAAAATTTTATCTTTTAATATAATTTCAAGTAATTCTTTTATGCTATATTCTTGTCCTACAAATTCTAAGGCATGATTTGGGCACACTTCAATGCATTTACCACAGAGATTACATAAAGAGCGATCTATTCGATACTTATTTGAAAAATCTATAGCTTCTTGATTACAAACTTTTAAACATGTTCCACATTCACTACAGCTATCTTTATTAAAAGAAATTTCTTTAAATGGCGATTTGGCTTCAGGATTTTGGCACCATACACAAGAAAGTGGGCAACCTTTAAAAAATAGTAATGTTCTTATTCCCGGACCGTCATCTAAAGCGTTCCTTTTAATATCTACTAATAGAGTTTTATCTGTCATTGTTGAGATTATAATATCGTCAATAAAAGTAAAGATAAAAAAATTAAAAAGTTAGATAAAATGAATAAAAAAAATATCTTTCATAAGGTTTATCTTGATTTATATTCATGCCGCTCAATAAATTCTAATTGCATATTCTTATTTAATTTCGTGAAATATGCGTTATATCCTGATACTCTAACTAAAAGCCAGCGGTAATCAATCGGGTTTGCCATCGCATCTCTTAACGTATCAGTGGACACGACGTTAAATTGCCATTGCATCCCATTCAAATCAAAAAAGCTTTGCACATAGCTTGTAAAGAGATCTAATGTTTCTTCGTGTGTATCCCCAGAATGAGGAATTAATTTTACGTTATAAGATGCATTATTTGCCATTTTCAAGTAATCTAAGCCCGCAACACTCTGAATGCTTGGTAATAGGATGTCCGTTGTACCCGGGGCGGGAGTTAATCCAGGTGTTAATGATTTACCTTTCTTTCTACCTGAAGGCAAGGCGCCAGTAAGCATTCCAAATCCTGCGTGGTAACTAATAGACCAATACCCCACTAAATATTTACCTCCCCTATAATTATCAGTAGAATGATAAACTTCATAGCAAAAGTCAATTAAATCTTGAGCAAGTTCGACAGTACCATTTTCACCAGACCCAAATTTTGGAACTTGTTCTATATTGTGTAAAACTGATTCATAACCATTCTCAAAGTTATTTTCAATGGCATCCATCAAAGTAGCAAAGTTCAATTCTTTTTTCTTGTAAATGAGATCTCTTACAACTAATAAGCTATCAACCACATCTGTCAATGCCACTAAGGCAACTCCGGATGTATTATAAATAGCTCCTCCTTGAATAAGATCTTTGCCTTGTTCTAAAGGTCCCTCAAAAAATCCAGATAATAATGGTGTAGGGTGTATATACTTATGGGCTTCCCCTAAATAATTATTTATTTCAATTGATTTTTCTGCTAAATATTTGAGTTGAGTTTTATATGCATTAAGAAAATCCTCGAATGTTGGGAAAGATGTTCGAACATCGCCCGTTTCAGGACCTACTTTTTCTCCAGTTAAAGGTATGAAACCATTATTTAACGTTATTTCTAATGGTGCGACTAAGTTTAAAAGCATACAATTCGTATGACCATAATGTTTACCTACAATTGTGGGCTCTACACAACCTGTAGCCGCCCAATCTCTTGCGTCTTCAATTGAGAATTCTTCATGGACCAACGCTTCAATCATAGTTCTATCGTTATGAATACTAGGCGAAGCGCCCATATTGATGTTTACTTCACACAGTCGTCTTAGATACTCCTTTGAATTAATACCAGAATAATACCTGGCATTCATATTAGGATCCTGAAAACCCAGCATTTCATTTGTTTTTAATACAATAAAACTCATATCGTTTACGGCATTTTTACCGTCTCTATCTACGCCTCCAATAGTTACTGTGTCGTCAGAGGAGCTCCCCCCGAATAATTTCCACCCTACATTCGGCATTACTGGATCGTGATCGTTTATCCTCAAAAATAACGATCCTATAAGTTCTATAGCTTTTTTTACAATTTGATTTCTTTCTTCATCATTTGCAGCTTTTTCGATTTCTTCTAAAAAGAAAGGTTGTAACATTTGATCAAGCCGACCAATTGATAAAGCCGAATTCGCATTTTCGCAGTGAAGACAAACAAAACTAGTCCAAATTGATTGGACTGCGTCATACATTGTTTCTGCAGGTTTAGCAGGAACTTTAGCACATATTTTAGAAAGCTCCTTCAATTCCTCTATGCGAGAAGCCTGATATGGATCGTTTTGTTCTAAACTATTAGCAGATCTAAGGGCTTCTTCACTTAAATGTTTAGAATACGCTAGAACCCCATCGATTGCAATTTGAATTGCCTTATAAAAATTTTTCTTTTCAGTTGTATCTGCTTTTATTTCCATTTTATTGGCTTTGTTCTTCACGCTTTCTAATCCTTCATTAATCACCATTGGAAATCCCGGAACGGTATGGCTAATGGCGTTATTTTTCATCATAAAATAAAAAACCCACCCTTCTTCCAAATGCTGCGAGAATGGATCGTTGTTTTTTGCTCTACAATATTCTCTTACATTCCGCTCCATCCAATAGGGAAAAACTTCCAAACTTAATATATCCGCATCTTTATCTGAGATATCGTTAGGATTAAGCTCACGTTCACCAATAGTTTTTAGTTCAGGCCATATACCCGTCGCGATAAGTTCCGGATACAAGGGGATGCCTACTTCTTTTGAAGTAGTTGAGCCTGCTATGAGATGTTTATCATGAATTATTGGTTTTTTATTTGACATTATATGATTTACTGCTCTTGCTTGGCGCAATTCGGGATCAATCGGATTTCCGGAATTATCTACTTCAAAACCATTCTTTCTATGATATTCTGTCAAATGTTTTGCTCTTTCAATACATATCACTGGCTTCAAGGCAAATCTTCTATTTTTCAAATATTTTAAGCGTGGAAAATCATCTAAAGTATATTTTGACAAATATGGATCTTCTAAAATTTGAACATTATCGATCTTACGATTTAAGCTCTCGTTCCTTACTTTTCTGCTCTTTTTTCCCTTATCAATATCTTCGATAGGATATATTAATCGATTTTCTGGACCTTTATAGTCCCTTTTTTTAGGCGCTGTAACAAGTGAAGTAAGATAAGAAAATTTAGTAAGGTAAGACATGTTTCCTATATACCCCATTTCATTTGTCAAAAGATAATCAAGAGATTCTTCGGCACTTTTATTATAGAGATTAGCCAAAGTCTCTTTATCTTTATAATAAATTGTTATATTTGGATCTTCAATTTTTCCCTCGCTGACTGTCATTTTTCCATCTTTAAATATTACGATAACATTAACTTCGTCATCTTTTGTAGTAAATTGATATTTAGCATTAAAGACAAATCCTGTTTTTTCGTTATAAATCTCTCTACGCATTTTTCTACGGGTATCGAATATCATTGCTAGTAATTTTAATTGCTCTTTAAAATTTTCAACCTCTTTATCAATTTCTAATTCATTCATATTAATTATCTCTTTAGAATTCGAAAAATATCCAAATCTAAAAAAAATTAAATTTTTACATTTTTCTTTATTAGATATGATCGACAATTATTTATAAATATATAATCACTTACTTTGGAAATAAAAAGAGAAAAAATGATTTTTGAACCCACAAAAGCATCAATTAAAAAACATAAAGTACCCAACTGGTTTCACGACGCAAAATTTGGTATTTTTATTCATTGGGGATTGTATTCCGTACCAGCATTTGCAGTTACAGGTTTGAGTATCATAGAATCATCAAAAGAGGGGGAAGAATACCACAATAAGAACAATCCTTATGCGGAGTGGTATCTTAACTCGCTAAGAATTGATGGGAGCCCAACTCAAAAATACCATTATAAGACTTATAGCGATAAAATTATTTACGACGATTTTATTAAAGAATTTAACAAAGAGATAAAGAATTGGAAACCTGATAATTGGGCTACTCTTTTTAAAAAAGCTGGAGCTCGCTATGTTGTCCTAGTCACTAAACATCACGATGGCTTTCTTCTATGGCCAAGTAAACATAAAAATCCTAAAAAAAAAGATTATTATGCAAGTAGAAATATCGTTGGAGAATTAACAGATAATGTAAAAAAATTGGGTTTGCAGATGGGTTTTTATTATTCAAGCTCTCTTGATTGGTCTTTTATCCATGAACCAATTAAAGATCGTCTAAGCTTCATGATAAATGGTGTTACAACTCCAGAATATACAAAATATGTAAAAAATCATTGGTATGAATTAATTGATGAATTTGAACCTTCAATATTATGGAGTGATATAGGAGCGCCTCCACTTCTTGATCTCTTCGAACTTTTTGCTAATTATTATAATAAAATTCCAGAAGGTGTAATTAATGATCGTTGGGATAAAATGTA
>JAUWNA010000045.1 GCA_030612905.1 Promethearchaeota archaeon | reverse complement strand
CCGAATTATATTTATTGTTTTTTAAATGAATTTGTGAGATAATCTAACTAAAAACTCAAAATATCGTTAATTTTTAATTTCACGTTAAATTTAAAAAATTAAAATTTAGTTAAAACCAGATTGGGGTTTTTTTTTAATTGAAATACAAACTTCGGAGTTTAACGTTTTTAGCGCTAATAATAACCTTATTGTTGGGTATTGCTCCCGTAGCATCAGCAAAAACTCGGCAGCTTCATTTAATCGATTTTCTTTACGAAAACCATAATAACGACGAGAGTTTTGGCATATTAACGCAAGATACTGCTAACGCTATAGAAATTATAGACTTTTATGGCGCCTATCTTATTGAAGGTTTTCTACAAGAGATTAAAAAAGTAAATATTCAAAATTTAGCAGATTACTTGGAAGATGAAATTACTTCTATGTTTAACGATGGAGTAATTGATATTTATGACTTATTTTACCTTTTAAGTACGCTAGATTCCCTTGGAACTACATTAGATTTAAATTTACACGATAAGATTTATGAATATATAAATGAGACGGTTCAAATTACGGGTGGATTTAGCCCTACTAACACATCTACTAGTGCAAATATGATCTCGACTTTCTTTATATATAACATATTTACTTTAATCGACGAACCAATTAAGAATCAACCAGTTGAGAATCAAACACTTCATAAAAATTGGGTGTTATCGTGCAACAATACTGATGGTGGATATGGAGGAAACCAAACTTTATCATCTACATTGCTTACTACTTATTACGCTATCTATTTAGTTGACGATTTAGGAGATTTTAACGATTTAGCAAATCACACTAGCACATTGAACTATCTGAAATCGTTTTACATAAACAATCCTGATAATCTCGTTAATTATGGTGGATATTTACCTGACGCGTTTGCCGAAAATTCCTTATTAAGCAGCACTTATTTTTGCGTCGAAGGAATTAGGATAATAGATAGTAACGAATTGAATAAAATAAAAACTGTAAATTGGGTTTTAAATCATCAAAACTTTCTGGACGGCGGTTTTAGCGATCACAATGAAGAAAATGATCAAAAAATCTCTTCCATTAGCGCTTCTTACTATGCCTTTGAAATACTTAAAGTGTTTAATTCCTTAGATCTTTTAAACGAAGAGATCTTCATGGTTGAGTTTAACTTTTTAACACTAATTATAGTTACATCAATCAGTGGAATTATCATAGCCGCTATTTATTTAATTTGGCGTAAAAGAAGAATTTAAACATTTTTTAAATTTTTAATAAGTAAATAATAATATCTATTTATTTCATTGAAAACCTACTTTAACTTATATTGTATTTAAACAAATTTCATTCATCAAGATTATTATGGGAAAAATATTAAATGGAAAAGAATTGGCGTTAAAATTAAATTTAGAATTAAAAGATAAGATATCTTCTTTTATTAAGACGAGTGGAATCAAACCTAAATTAGCTGCTGTTTTAGTTGGAGACGACCCCGCTTCAAAATTGTATATAAACATTAAAAGGAAGACTTGCTCTGAAATAGGAATAGGTTCTATATTGGTCGATTTAGACAAAAATATAACAAAAAGTAAATTGCTGAAAGAAATTGAGACGCTAAATAAAGACAAATCTGTTAATGGAATACTCCTACAATTACCATTACCAAGAGATTTACAACCCTACACTACTGAGTTTATAGAGCAAATCGATCCGATAAAAGATGTAGACGGGTTACATCCCATAAATCGGGGAAAATTGTTCGATTACAACGAAGATTTTGTACCTTGTACACCCAAAGGTATTGTTACGCTTCTGGAACATTACAACATTGAAATACAGAGTAAAAATGTTGTCATTATTAATCGTTCTAACTTAGTTGGCAAACCTTTAATCTTCATGTTATTAAAAAGAAACGCTACAGTTACAGTCTGTCATTCGTACACGAAAAACTTAGATAGTCATACCAAAAAAGCTGATATTTTAATTGTTGCTGTAGGAAAATCAAAGTTCGTTACTAAAGAAAAGGTAAAAGAAGGCGTAGTAATTATCGACGTAGGGATTTCGAGAGAAAATGGAAAGTTATCTGGAGATGTAGATTTTGAAGGAGTCTTTGACAAGTGTTCATGGATTACACCAAACCCCGGAGGGGTAGGTCCTATGACTGTTAGTTTCTTACTTCAAAACACATTTAACGCGTATAAAAAGCAGCTATAAATGTTAAAAAAGACCATTCTTATAAACGAAAAAATCATATAGAACGGGATTAAAAATGGTCTATAAAACAGTTTAAAATATAAGTTAAATTATTAATATATCTACAACCTAATAAGCTTAGGATTAATTTTTATCCCAATCTTAAAAATTAAGAAATTTTTAAAAATATGGCTATTTTAGAACTTGGTATAAATTTAGGCATACGTAATATCCTAAATAAAAGATACTACGATTCAGATACGGGAGTGGGGTTAGACCCTGAATTAAGGGCTGGATTTTTATCCGCTCTTGAAAGTTTCACTACAGAAGTCTTTGGAGATGACATTAATGTTATTTCTTTAGCCTCGTTTAAACTAGTCTGTTTTTGTGAATTAATTTCGTTACCTAATGATGAAACAAATAAACAACCGTTGATTTCTTTTGCTATTACCGAAAAAGAAACGGACTCAGATATCATTAAAAAACATCTAGAAAAAATTACTTCGCATTTTCTTAATAGATATTCTCTTAATGATATTTTTTCAAAAAAAGAAAAATTCTTTAGGAAATTTGAAGATAGAATTGATAATATTATAGGAGATTTAAAATTAAAAACAGAAGATAGATTTCGATCAATTTTTTAATCCATTTTAAGAAGGTATTATTTCTATGAGCTCAAATATCGGAGCTGAAGCTCAAGCAGCATACAATAAGTATCTGGACGCTTCTTCTATAGAGGAGAAAATAAAATGTCTTGAAGAATTTCTGTCTTTAGTCCCCAAGCACAAAGCTACCGAAAAGATTGTGGCTTTGAACAAATCTCGTCTTGCTAAACTTAGGAGAGACCAAGATTCGGAAAAAGCACGAGTCAAATCCATCAGTAAAATGGTTAGTCCTTTCTCGATTAAAAAGGAAGGTCTTCAAATAATATTAATAAGCGATTATCACACTCCCGGTGTAGGAAAAACTTCTCTATTAAATTTATTGACGGGGGCTGCTAAAGAAAAAATTGGCAAATTCACGGCTATCCCGGAGATAGGTATATACGAATACGATAAAATTCGCTATCAAATTGTTGATATGCCTTCGATTATGGAAGGAGCTTCAATTGGAATAGGAAATGGAAAAGAGATCATATCGCAATTAAGAGCGTCTGATATGCTGTGTTTTTGCGTTGATTTGTCTCGAGACTATAAGGAGCAAATGGATTTACTTTTAAGCGAATTGAGCAAATCTCATCTACGAATCAATGTGCCCCCTCCTCCGATTACGATTGAAAAATCGGGGTCCAATAAGATACAAGTATTCTATCTAACAAGTGAATCTAAAGATAACAAAAACATTGAAGAATTGACCGAAAGAATCAGAGAAATAACGCACGCAGGAGGTATACGAAATGCTGTTGTAAGAGTTTTTGGGAAGATTACTCTCGATAACATTGTCGATACTTTAAATTCTTCCGTAGTATATAAAAAAGCAATTATTCTGGGAACAAAAGGAGACCTATCGCTAACAGAAAATACCTTTCATAACTTAAAAGAGTCGTATTCAAATAAATTTCCCCTAATAATTGGGACTAGCGCAAGAAAGAATGGAATTCCCAATAATTTTGGGGAAGTGATCTTAAACTATTTAAAAAAAATAAAGGTTTATACAATGAATAAATCGATCGTTGCTGAAAAACCTTTAATTTTAGATATTGATCCTATCCCAACGGTAAGAGATGTAGCCATAAAAATACACCACAAGTTTTTTGAGTCTTTCGATTACGCAATAGTTATTCGTAAAGATGATCAACAGCAAAAGAAGAAAGTGGGATTAGATTACGAACTAAAAGAAAACGATATTATAGAATTACACATAAAATAAGTGCTAAGTTATTCATAAAAATTTTTAATTTAAATAATCCTCAACTTTGGTACTCATATTTAACAAAGTTTGAATAATTTCAGAGAGTTCATGATCAGACAAAGAGTCTTTATCAATGAGCTTGCTTGCCATTTCACGGTAAACTTCCCAACCGTTTTCCTTTACTAATTTTAATTTTGTGCTAAAAGAGTACAAATTTAGATAAGAATTTTTAAAATCTCCCAAATGAATTGGGTTATCGCCTAAATTATCAATAGCTTCGTTTACCGAAGTCTTAATCTTGTTTAAATAATGGTTCAATTTGAATTTTGCATCTTTCAATTCATTTTTAAATCTGCTTACCTCACCTTGGTATTTCAGAAATGTACTCTCATCTTGTAGCTCTTCTGAAAGTTCTACAACTATTTGAGCCGTCGATAGTTTACTTGGGATATTAACAGCGTTCTCTATCTTATAAATCAAGAGGTCTCTTTCCTGGACTAGATTTTCAAACTTTTCTTCTGTTAATTTCTTTTTATGTGCCCATATTGATTTAAGCATCTGTTCAGGGCTTTTAAGTAATGTTTTCTTCCCATCTTTTACATTTGCTAATACTAATTCAGTAAGTGGGTGATCCAATATTTTAAATTCTTCACTATTCCCATCCCAAGAAAGAAATATTTGCTCGTGCTTCTGAAGCAATTTAATTAACTTGGGTATTAATTTATTTATAGCATTAGCATCCTCTTTATCAGCGATAATAACCATATCAACTTTAACCTTAGAGAGTGAAGTAACTAAAATCGTATATTCGCCTAGCTCGACGTTTTTTAATTCTTGTGAACCACTAAGAACTATTTGGGAAACAAAAGATTTTATTGTCAAAAAAAATGAACTAAACATTTCCATTTTGCCAGTATTAATCTCTTGAAAACTTTTATCGTATATCAGTAAACCGGTTTGGCTCTGATAAAGAAAAATGGTATAAATCATATAATTAGAAGTTTGTTTTATTAATTCTTTACTTTTATCTTCGATTTAATCAAATAATTAATTATCGTATATTTATTTTTATTAATCAAGTAATTACTAAAAATGTTATTTTATTTCTTAATTAATTATTTTAAAATGTTTTTTTATATAACATATAGAGAATAATAAAAAAAAATATAAAAAATTAGAACATTAAATTTACTTATGGCCCTGTCGTTGCTATTATGCCAATTTGAGTATAAAAGGTTGTAAGCATCATAACAAATAATACAATAGCAGCAATAGTTAAGTATATTCTTTTTGTTTTTTCATCTATGCGATCATTTGTAGCATATCCAATAAATCCAATAAACAATAAAATTAGCCCAATATTGACAACAACTCTAGCAGCATTTCCAATAACTAATCCTTGTTGTTTCATCCAAAGATTTGTTAATATTATATCTTGTTCTTTTAATTGATATTCTTGATATCCATAATTTCCTAACCAATAATTCATCTGATTCTCTTCATCTGCAAAGGTTTTCCAATTATCTGCATTAATTGCCATAGAGGTACTAATCATCATTATGGTGCCTGCTGCAACCGCAACAATAATTCCAATAATTAAACATTTTTTTGCTCTATTTTCTTCCATTTTTTTTAATCACCTTTTATGTCCTCTTTTTTTTTGAATGTATTAATGCAATAACAATAGCTACACAAATTAAGCCTCCTCCAATAAGATAAAAAAGTATCGCAGCTTCCTGACCTGGACCGTCTATTATCACTTTTATATTAAAATACGCATGTTCTCCTAAAGTTGAGTTTGATCCCCACGAATTTTCACCCCATATTAATATCATATAATCATTAGGAATGCTATATAAAACACTTCCTGTATAACCTCCCATAAATTCCATATAGTAGTAAGAACCCATCGTTAAAATTCGATCATTATCATTATGTCTAACAATAGGTTCTCCAACAACAAAATCATCATAACTAGCATATAACATTTGTAAACCATCTCCTGCATTAGGAGCTCCATTAACTTCAAGATCATTCAAATATTCTGATTTTTCCACAAAAATAATATGAACGGTCATGTTTTCTAAATCTACAGACATTTCAACATCAATTTTTTGGTTTTTCTCCAATGTAAAGCTCAATGCATAAGTTGAATTCATAAAATTCATACTATCATCGTGTACAGCTTTTCCCTTCTCATCCAATAAAATTATCTTTTCATTAACAACACCCACAACTGGACCAGATGCAATTAAAATCATTCCAATAACAGCTAAGGCTATAGAAACATATTTTAAAACTTTTTTTGACATATTAATCATTTTTTTTTAAATTGATATTTCTATTTTATATCGTTATTATTTAAGGTTTTACTCTAATTTCAATTATATCCTTTTTTTTCCTTATTTTCACTATTTAATGAAATAATTCTTCTTAATCTCTAATCTGTCATCAGTTTTAACCTTTATAATTTAATATGTCTAATTTTGTCTAAGCTTTAAGAATAATTTTAATTATCGTACCTTGCATATTTTGTAAGGTCGATTATTTTTTTTCCAGCTTAGTTAAATATTTTAAAATGGTTTTTTATAAAATATATATTATATTATATATATTATAAAGAATAAAAAAAAAGTAAGGTATGTTTTCTGCGCGGTACCTTCATTTTTGTTAAAAAACTTTATGAAAATAGAAATAAATGGCGGTTACATTGAATTTTCTATAAAATTCGAAACATTAAAACGTAATTTATTGGGAGAATTAAAAGGTTTAATAATTAAAATAGATGGAACTGTAATTTTTGATGTAGATCTCTTCCCTAATAGTTTTCATATAAAATTAAACGGTGTTTTTTATAATAATCACGATCTCTCTAAAATTTATAATAAAAATATAACTACAATAGATACTTTCGTTTTAATTATCCCAAATCGTTCAAATATTATATCAGGAAAACATAAAATATCTTTAGTTAGTAAAATTGCGAATTTAACTGTTACATCAAAATTTAAAATAATGCTTTCCCAAGAAAAACTTGAGTATCCCTTAATTCAGACAAAATTTCCTAAAAATTTTCTTGATGATAACTATTGTTCATGTTGTCAAAAGGAAATTACTGAAGAAAACCAAAAAATTTGCGAAGTTTGTGGAGGTGAACTCATTGGAAAGCGAGTTTAAATTCCAATCTTCGATGATACAAATGTATTAGGAGTGAAATTTCTTCAATTCTTAATTCTTTCTATTATTTCGGGAATCTCTAAAAGTTCCTTCTTATATTCAGAATCCAGCTTGGCCAGCCCTTTTGAAATATTAAATATGCTTTCAAACGAATATATTAAACTTTCAAGATAATTAATGAGATCCCCTTTAAATACTAGAATGTTGTATTCTTCTTCTAAGTAATTACTAAGCTCTTCAATTGAGAAGTTGTCTTCAATTCTTAATTTCAAGATGATTCTCTCTAAGTTCAACCTTCCACATTCACAGTATGGGCTATCCTTACAATCGCAGTTGAAAATTTCTCTTGTCCATTTAACAATATATTCTATAAATTCGCGGGAAAATGTTTTTCTTTTCTTCACATAATTAGCATCCATCAAACTTAAAACTGCTACACTAAAGAAATTATTTGAAAAATATTTTGATCTTTGATAGTTTCTTGATAAATCTGCTACAACTTTATTTGTTAAATAAACGTTTCTCAATGCTTTTAATTCAAGAACAATATCAATAATCTTTTTCTCTTTCTTTTTTAAGCTATCGATAATTTCCAGGCTTTTTTCAACGGTTAAAAAAGATTTAGCAACGGCTTTACCTAATAAAGTAGATTTATATAGAGTATTATTTTCTATTTGGATAAGTTTAAGTTTTAGTAATTTTTTTAAAAAGACTTCTAATTCGTAATCAGAATTAAGTAAATAGTTATAGAACTCATATATTTTTTCTTTATCGACTCCTTCATTATATGTTGAGATGAATGCTAATAGCTCTGTTAAAAATTTATCCTCGTCAGGTTGTAATTCAAAATCTTTTATTTTTCCATTTAATAAGTTAATAGCAATATTTTCTTCGGTTATTTTAGTTTCGTGAGAACATATTTTTCCCGGTTCTACAAGTAGATAAGTCAATCCAACATCATGCTTTTTTAGCCTCCCAGCCCTTCCTAACATTTGCTCAAATTCGGCAACAGTTAATAAGTTAATCCCCATAACTAACGATTCAAAAATCACCTGTTTTGCTGGAAAATCTACTCCAGCTGCTAAAGCTGCTGTTGCGACAACTGCTGAAATATACTGCTTTTGAAATTTGAATTCAATTACTTTACGCTCTTCATGTGTTAGCCCAGAGTGATATGACATCACTTTTAATCCTTTATTTTGGAGGTATTTGGCAAGTGATTCGCACTTTTTTCTTGAATTTGTGAATATTATAGATTGACCTCTAAACCCATATGCAGAGATTTCTGAGTATGCAGCTCGCACTAATTTTGTAATATTTCTGAGCTTAATTGATTCGTTGAGACACAAAATTAAATGGCGTTCAATAGGAACAGGTCTATTATTGTAATTAATCAAAATGCAACCCAACTTCTTCGCTAAAGCTTCTGGCGCACCTATAGTTGCGCTTAAATACAAAAATTGCACATCTTTAAAGAATGATTTTAACCTCGCTATTAAACCATCCAAAATGTATCCCCGATCTTGATCGCTTAAAGTCTGAATCTCGTCGATAATTATTGTTCCTATTGTTCCTAATTTTTCTTTATTACCACTTCTTAAAATGTAATCAATAGCTTCGTATGTGCCGATAATTACATCAGCGGTTCTCAGTGTGCTTAAATCGTTTGGGCCTTTTTTTTCAAGAATAGATTCTCCTACTTTCTTAATAATTTTTAAGTTCAGTTTCTTATATTTACTCTTAAACTCTTCTGTTCTAACATTAGCTAGTGCTACTATCGGTACTAAATAAAGCATCTTACGCTTCTCACTTAACACCCTTGTAATCCCTGCTAATTCGCCAACTAAAGTTTTACCTGCAGATGTGGGTGCCATAACTAATTGATTACTATGTTCTTCTATCAAACCTCTTTCAATTGAAATTACTTGTATTGGTAATAAAGTCAAAATATTAAGCGTTTTTAACAAAACTTTAAAATCTTTGTGAATTTTGAGGTTATCAATCTTATAGTTGAGGTATTTTTTATTAATTGGAGGATTTCTTTCGACATCATACAATGTCAAGTCCTTGTTTTTAACGGGGTTAAAATCCACTTTAAAAGAGTTTAATACTCTATTAGTATCCCTAAATTTCAAAATTAAATGATTAAAAAAATTCTTTAATTTAAGATTGATTTTATTAGAAGAGATAAGGCCCGCAACTTGTGCTTGTTTTAGAACAATATCCAACGCACAATTAGAGCAAATAAATTGATTTCTTAGCGATTTTATCTTGGTTTTTTCGCTTAAAATGGTGAATTTTTTATCCTCTAAGCAAGATTTGCAAAATGTTAGGTAAATAATATTTTTTTCGTCGAACTGAAAATTTTCAAGCATTTGTTTTATTAGTTTGAATTCTCCTGGATCAGTTTGACTGGAAAAACCAACAAATTTATTTTTTTCGTCAATTAAAAATTTTTTAAGAAGCCGCGGATTTATTTGCTCTAAGTGGCCGTTTTCTTGAATCTTGGAAAAATTTACGGGGCGTACTTTATCTTTAAAGTCCAACCCAAAAAGTACTAAACCTCTAAAGAATGGTTTATTGATGTAAGAAAAGATCTCCCTTTTTTTCTTATACGATTTCAGATAAAAGAAGTTTAT
>JAUWNA010000114.1 GCA_030612905.1 Promethearchaeota archaeon | reverse complement strand
CTTATAAAAGTCGTAATTAATGCTATTTCTTAATAGAGTCTAAAACATATTTTAGAAGCAAAGGGATGTCATCGTTTGGTTCTCCACTCATCGGGCTATCTACAACTGATTGCATTCCTCGAACATGAAAATGGTGAGGACGTGTTTTTACATCCCATATATCATCATAATTATCAAATCGCATTTGATCATCAGGATTAGGAGAAAATATAACACAATAGGAGTATTCTCCGTAATCGTTATAACGAATATATAGATAAATTTCAATATAAAAGATAATTTTTAAAACTGGACGGTCTTTATCAAGTATAACCTCCCGTAAAAGAGTATTATACTCCTTTATTATAATATTTCGAGCTAATTCAAGATTCTTACGAGAATCCATGCAGATGCATCTCTAAAAGTTTTATAGATTATTTAAAATCTCTTGTAATTTGGTATAATCTAATAACAATTGACGCACTTCCACTGCATCATCTTCTGCATTTTTATAAATTCCCGTGCGTGCTTTTTCTAAAAAATCCTTAGAGGACGATTCATTCCAACGAGCTAAAACCTCATCAATAAATTGTTTTAGAATTCTTAATTTTGAAGTAATTAAATCCTCTGCCAGAGATTTATCTAATTTAACTTGAGTCATATTGATTAATTAGTTATAAGATACAAACCTAAATTAATTTATGTTCAAAACTAATTTAAAAGTAGACTTGTCTTTTGTTTTTTTTTTCATTAAAAAAATCATCATTAATTACATTATAGATTAGGAATAATTAATATTTTTTATCCCTTATTTTCTGAGATTGATAGGCAATAGAGTGATATTAAGATTATTTCTTAGGTTTTTATAATAAAAATATTTATAAAACTAACTGGATTAAAGCAAATAATTGTTTTTTGCGTGATAATGTTGCTAAAAAAATCAAAAGGGTTAAATTCCAGATTAATTGAGTTGAATAAATTTGATATAAGAGAATTTCAGGGAGAATTATCTGATAAAGCTAAAATTGTAGTTCCGAAACTTTTCAAAACTGTTCAAAGAGCAAAAACAGATTACAAAAGAGAGATGAAAAATCTACCCAACAATGTTCAATCTGCACCTAAAGAATTTTGGGAAGATGTTATCGAGCAAGCGAAGATTTTAGGAATCGATCTTGTAGGATTTGCTCCTGTGGACGAAAAATTTATTTTTAAGAACGATTATGTAGGCGGAATCGAATTTCTTTACGAGAACGGAATAGTTTTAGGAATGGAAATGGATTACGAAGCTATAGATAAGGCTCCTGAACCTCCAGCAGGGTTAGAATCTTTAAACATTTACGCAGAGTTAGGTGAGGTGACAAATAAATTAGCAGATTTTATCCGATCTAAAGGCTATAGAGCAATAGCGTGCCATCCACTTGGTGGCCCAATTCTTTTACCCGCGATGGCAGTAAAAGCAGGTTTGGGGAAAATTGGAACCCAAGGTCTTTTAATCACTAAAAAATTCGGCCCAAGACAGAGGTTATCCATGATTTCTGTTAACGCAACCCCTCTTCCTGATGTCCCTCAAGAAAATTTTGAGATAGACGAGTATTGTAAGAAATGCAAAAGATGTGTTCAAATGTGCCCCGTGAACGCGATTTACTACGACCCAATTATCAAGGAAAATGGTATAAAAACTCGAATTGATGGGGAAAAATGCATCCAATATTTTTACGAAACTACGGGCTGTTCTATATGTATAAAAGAATGTCCATTTCACAAAATTGGGTATAAAGCAATGTTTTATTCGCGTTTATAAATTGATTTGAAAATTGATAACGAAAACTTAATTTTTATATAATTTTATCTTAATTATTCATCAATCTTGTTGATAATGAAACATGCTTAAAAAGAAAATACTTCCATTTAAAGATAAGAAAGTGATTGTGTTCGATTTAGACGGTACCATCGTTAGATTAGCGGCAGATTGGCATTCATTAAAAAATGTTTTAAACGATCGTTATTCTGAACATTTTCAAGACGACCGTCAATTTACTAGCATTTCTGCTTGTCTTAGTGAAATTGTCGAAAAAGGGGACGAAGCGGAATTACAACGTAATTTTGACGTTATTAAACAATACGAACTTGATAACATAGAAAAGAACGAACCTATTGAAGAGACAATCTACTTTATCAATAATACAAAATTATTTGACGTAAAAAGGGGGACTAAACTAGCCATTTTATCTTTAAATACAAGAAAAACTATTAAGAAATCTTTAGAATTAGCTGGAATAAGCGATAAATTTGACTTTATTTTAGGAAGAGAAGATGTAAGAAGTTGGAAACCCGAACCAGAAGGATTATTAAGAATTATGGAACATTACAAGGTCAACAAAGAAGATATAATTTATTTCGGTGACTTAGAAAAAGATTTAGAGACTGGTGCTAACGCGGGAATCGAAGCTCATTACATTGACGACCTCATAAACCTTGTTAAAAGTTATAAAAACGAATTAACACAAAAATAAGAGTTTAAGAAAAAGTAATTAATCTGAATAATTACATGTAAGTTATTATGACATTGTATTTCTTGATCTCTGATTCTACTTTTGCCTTTCCCAGAGGGGTGAGTGTGATAACATCGTTATTTTTGATTTTTAGAGCCGTTAATTTTATAGTTGGGTCTTTAAATTCACCGCTCATATAAGGATTCCAAAGCATTTCTTTGTTTACTGCATTAGTCATCAACCATAGGATTGGTTCTAAATTATGTCCACTTATTCTCATGGCTTTGAACACATAACCTATGTTCGCGTCAAACGGAACAACGATTTGAACATTTTCTTCTCCTTCAATGTCTCCACAGGCAAGGCAATCATCCCTTTTAATTACATCTAGATGGTCAAATTGCCCATACACCCCATTATAATTGATGTAAGGAGGGTCCATTGGAGGACCAATGTTCCTTCCATGCATTCGAAACAGTAATTTTAACGCTTCTTGGGATTGTATGCTAGAAATAATAGAGCTTACGGATTGAATTGCCGCAATTTTATTTCCTAATATATTTTCCATTTCTTCGAACTTATAATCAGGTCCGAAAGTATCTTTAATGTTATCTTTCCATTCTTGAATCTCTTCAGGAGATAGGCTTTCTAACTTTTCGGTAGAAACATTTTCATCGAACACTCTTTTTCTTAAGTCTATCAATTCTTTCTGAGCAAAAACCTTCAATTTTACTACGTCATCGTCCACGTTCATATCAGGTTTAAAACCGTATTCTTTTTCGAATAATACTTCTGCTTTTATAACGCAATGATTCCTATTTCTTGGAAGCCCTTTTAAAGTACACGCCGCAACCAATTTATCGTCTGCAGGTGGAATAGGAACCATACAACGATAACAAGGAGATATATCCAAAACTTCACTAGCGTATTTTTTATCAAATTCTTCTTCGACTTTTTTTCTAACTAGTCTTCTAAAAGGTTCAAGTTTCTCTTGCTTTAGCCTATCAATTAAATATTCTAGTTGCTCTATTTCCTTCTGAGCGTCTAAGTACTCCGGATTGTCAAATTCCCACATTTCACTGTCGACAATTTTTTCGATCTCGATTTCTCTCTTTTTATATTGAAGCCCAGAATCTTCTGGAATAACAATTTGTACGTGTCCTTCAAATCCTACGGTTCCTCCCTCTACCATAGGTTTTTTTATCCTTAAACAAATTTTATTCAAATCTAACCTTGCGTTAAAGTTATCCAAAGCAGCAATGATAACATCACATTCTTCATAAATCGACATTTCTAATTTTTGGAGTTTTTCAAAGTAAAAATCGATGTTTAAAAATGGATTCATTTCCATTAATCTTTCTGCGGCAACTTCTGCCTTAGGACGACCTTCATCGCCCGGCTTGAACAACATTTGACGGGAAAGATTGGATGTCTCGATCGTATCCAAATCTACCAACACTATTTTCCCAATTCCCATTAAGGCAAAATCTTTTGCTATTTCACAACCCAAAGCCCCAACTCCGACAATCATAATGCAACCTTTGCTAACAATCTCTTGGTCCCATCCATCAATTAATTGCTGTCTAGCATACATTCGTGATTTTTTGATATCTTCCTTGTTTACCGTCATTATAAATATCCTAAATTTTTATAATATTATATATTATTAATTTTTCATAGAAATATAAATTCTTTTAGTGCGTCTAATTGAAAAAGCAATCGATAGTAATATTAATCATTTTATCACTTCCAATAGCCCAATTTTTAGTTTTAGGAATAATTGATTATGAGTTTCCTCAAATAATTGACTCGGACTTAAAATGTTCGAATGTTGATAATACGCTCCGTATTTCATCAAGTAAAATAAAAATTAGTTCTACATACAACGCACAAGATTATATTGGCCTGCAAGATAGTCTTTGGGATAATGGATTAACTGGAAAAAATATAACTGTTGCGATATTAGACACAGGAATTTTTGCTAATCATAGCGTGTTTACGAATAGTGGTAAGCTAGATTGGTTTGAAAGAATTGTTAACTTCTACGATGTGATTAAAAATCAATCAAGTATTCCACTAGATGATCACGGCCACGGAACATGGGCAACATCAATTTTGGGAGGAAATTGTAGCGATTATCAAGGGGTAGCACCAGATGTAAATTTGGTAATATTGAAAATTTTTGATAGTACTGGAGAGACCAATGCTTCTATATTGGAAAGTGCTATTAATTGGGTTATTCAAAATAAGGATGTTTTCGATATAAAAATTGTTAGTATGAGTTTTGGAGCAAAACCAGAACCTGATAATCACGATGAAATTGCCCTTTTTCATAGCCTAACTAGAACTCTTATTGACAACGGAATACTAGTCGTTGCAGCTGGAGGTAATGATGGGGACCCTTCCAAAGATTATGGCGATGGGACTATTAACGCACCCGCTTCAGATAAGGCGGTTCTTGCTGTTGGGGGCGTAGATTACAACGGAAACATGTATTCAAGTAGCGCGAAAGGTCCTACTTTTGAAGGCGTTATAAAACCAGATGTGTGCGCTCCCGCTGTTGGAGTAATTGGCGCTGACAAAAACTTTCAAGATGGCTATAGCTATGGGGCCGGTACTTCTGGGGCAACACCATTTGTCGCGGGATTAGCAGCGTTAATGTTGGAAAAAGTAGAGACTTTAACTCCGTTTCAATTAAAAAGCATAATATCATTAACTTCACTTAAGACGGTCAACCCAAGAGTGATTCAAGATAATATACAAGGGTGGGGGATTATACAAGGTTATGCCGCCTTAGACGCCTTAAATAACCCAATATTAATTAATGAAAGTACGGAAATAGGGTTTTCTCTAAATCAAAACTTTAGCGTTTATTGCCTACCGATTAAACTTAAACCAAATCATTACTTTTTTGAATTAACTCAACTAGGATCGGCGCAGGCTGAAATGTATTTATTCAACATGAATCCTAACGAATATGGATCTCCAATTCTGATATCTCACACCATAAACCAACTAATTCCAGATTTACTTGACAAAAGAATGGGCGTTTTTGCGAGTGAAGTTCAAAATTATTATTTAGTAGTAAAATTAGTTCAGAGCGCTTCAGGAAGCTTTTTAATACGATTAGTGTTTGAATATAGAAATATAGCATTCATAATCTTACTAGGAATTAATGTTATTAGTCTGATTTACATTAGAAAATTAAATTTGAGTTTTAAAAAAAGAGATAGTATAGATTAATTTGAACCTATTTTTTTTCTTTTTTAGATATTTCTTTAAGCATTTTCTTAATTTCATCCGCTTTTTCTTTATCTTTAGCTAATTTGAGCTCTCCGTTTCTCTTCTCTGAATCTTCTTTCGATTTAGATAATTCATTCATGAGGTCCTGCTTTAAAGCAATGAATTCCTTCAAATCCTTTCGAAATTCTTTTGACTCGGATACGATTTGTTTGCTTTTTTGTTGGATTTTTAACTCATCTTGTTGCTTTTTAATTTCAATTAATTTCGAAACCTCAATAGATAAATCGCTCACTTCTCCAACTACCACTTTTAATTTTTTTTCATCTTCTTTTTTTTTTCGCTCTTTCTTTCTTCTTTGATTTTCTAAATCTTCGCGAATTTTTTGGATTTTTATATCTTCTTCTTTTGTTCTTTGTTCCAGGAGTCGAGTATTTTCAATCTCTTTTTGAATATATTTTATTTGTTCAATCCATCCAATCTGTTTAAACTTCTCAACTGCGCTGTTGAAATTTTTATAAGCTTTTTTAAAGTCATATATGATTGCAGCCTGTTTTCCCTCGTCTATTAGCCTTAAACCTTTCTCTTTAGTTATCTCCGCATCTCGTTTAGATTCGAATAATCTTTTTACTTTTAGTTGTTGTTGTCTCTTTTTTATTTCGTATTCTGTACGTCGTTTTTGAATTTCTTCTCTAAAAACTTCATACTCGCGTTGCCTTTTAATTTTAGCCTCTGCTTCCAATCTCTTCTTTTCTACAAAATTTCCCTTCTGTTGAATGAGTTCTTTTATCAGTATATTCAAATTATTAATTTCAGGTTCCCAACCAATTTTTTCGGCTAATAAATCTCTTGCTTGAATATACAACGATATTGCTTTGTCAAAATTAGGAACTCCTCTCTTAAGAAATTCTGCTCCTTCTTCA